>JAEWYA010000131.1 GCA_023395775.1 Bacillota bacterium | reverse complement strand
GGTGAGAACCAGCGCCTTCGTCCGGGGGGTCATGGCGGCGGCCAGCGCGGCGGGGTCGATCTGAAAGCGGTTGTCCTCCGTGGGCAGGTTGACCGGCACGGCGCGGCACAGCCGGGCGATGGATTCGTATAAGCTGAACGCCGGAGTGGGAATAATTACCTCGTCGCCGGGGTTCAAGAGCGTGAACAGACTGATAAACAATGCCTCCGTGGCCCCGATGGTCAAAATAATCTCATCCGGGGCGTAGCGCAGGCCGTTATGCCTCTCCTCAAATTCGGAGATGGCCGCCAGCAGCTCCGGCCGGCCGTTATTGGGCGGATAGTGGGTATCTCCCGCGTCCAGCGCCAGCTTCGCCGCCGTCCGGACGGCCTCCGGGGTATCCAGGTCCGGTTCCCCGATGGTGAGCTGTACCGCGCCGGGGACGCTTTTCACCACCTCGGTAAACCGGCGGATGCCGGAACGCTTTACATGGTCGAAAGCGTGGTTGAATGTCAGTTCCATGGCGCATACTCCTTTAATCCGATTTTGGGGAAGCGCTGATTTGATGGGCGCTTATCCGGAATTTTTTTCAGTATAGCGGCGGGACATCCGGATGTCAACGGTGTGTTTCACAAAACAGTCTCCGAAATACGTGGGACCGACCCGCGATTTCGCCAGGCCGCGCTGTTTGGCGGCCATGCGAAATTCAGAATTCCATTTTCCATGGAACCGTGATACAATATAAAAATTATCAAATGCCGCGTACTGCGCGGCGAAAGAGGAGGGCCTGTATGGCGGCACTGGAAGGAAAAGAAAATACCGCTGCGGCAGCCCGCATCCGTGCCGCCGCGGAGCGCGGCGCACTGGCCCACGCGCTGCTGGTCACCGGCCCCGGTGACCGCGCCGGGGCCGCCCGGTTTGCCGCCGCGGCCATGGAGTGCACAGCGGAGGCGAGAAAGCCCTGCGGCCTATGCACAGCGTGCCGCAAGGTGTTTGAGAATATTCACCCGGACGTAATCTCCGTACAGGATACGGAGCATAAGAACATCGCTGTGGATGTAGTGCGCGCCGTCCGGTCGGACGCCTATATCCGGCCCAATGAGGGGGCGCGGAAGGTCTATATTTTTGAGGACTGCGCCCTTTTGACAGAACAGGACCAGAACGTGCTCTTGAAGATCGTGGAGGAGGGCCCGCCCTACGCCGCGTTCCTCTTCTGCGCGGCCAATCCGGCGGCAGTGCTGCAGACCCTGCGCTCCCGGTGTGTGGAGCTGAAGCTGCGCCCTGCGGCGGAAGACGGCGGGGAAACGGAGCAAGCTGCGGCGGCGGAAGCCCTTTGCCGCGCGGTGGGAGAAAAAAAGCGGGGAGCCGTCACGGAGCTGCTGGTGGAGCTGGAGCGGAAGAAGACGGACCGGGAGACGCTTCAGACCCTTCTGGAACAGGCCCACGGCCTCTTTTCAGAGGCGCTTTTGACCGTCTATGGGCAGGAAACGCCGAGAAATACGGAAAAAACCGCGCGGTTCCTTGCAAAAAACTTGACAAAACAGCAAATCATGCACACAATAGAACTATTGCAGACATATTGCCGGGAATGCGCGTATAACGTGGGAGTCAACCATGTATTGGGCGCCTTGGCTGTGGAATTGGAGGGTATCCTTTGACCGAAGTAATCAGCGTCCGCTTTCGTGGCGGCTGCAAAAACTACTATTTTGCCCCGGGAGACCGGCAGATTAAAATGGGCGACCATGTGATCGTGGAGACCGCCCAGGGCCCGGAATTCGCCACCTGCACGGAGGGAAACCACGAGGTGGAGGACTCCGCCATCGTCCACCCGCTCAGCAGCGTGATCCGCATGGCGACGGAAAACGACAAGCGCACCGTGGAGTACAATCGGAAACGGGAGAGCGAGGCCTTTGAGGTCTGCGAAAAGAAGATCACGGACCATGGACTTGAGATGAAGCTGGTGAACGTCTCGTGCAGCTTCGAGGGCACCAAGATCATCTTCTATTTTACCGCCGACGGACGGGTGGATTTCCGGGAGCTGGTGCGGGATCTGGCGGGCGTGTTCCGCGCCCGGATTGAGCTGCGCCAGATCGGCGTCCGGGACGAGGCAAAGATGATCGGAGGCCTGGGAATCTGCGGGCGTCCGTTTTGCTGCTCCCAGTTTTTGGACGGGTTTCTGCCCGTGTCCATCAAAATGGCCAAGACCCAGAACCTCAGCCTGAACCCCGCCAAAATTTCCGGCACCTGCGGGCGGCTGATGTGCTGCCTGAAATACGAGCAGAACGCCTATGAGGACGCGGTAAGGCGGATGCCGAAAAACGAGTCCTTTGTCCAGACGCCGGACGGCCCCGGAAATGTAAAAAGCGTGAACCTTCTGCGGGAGACGGTCAAGGTGAGTTTGGACTCCGCGCCCGAGCCTCAGAAATGCTACCACAACTGCGAGGTCTGTGTTTTGCGCAACGGCAAGGGCAGCCGGGAGGGGATTGAGGTCCCCCGGGAGCGGCCTGAGCGCTATGTGGAGGAGCGGGAAGAAGAGGAGGTTCTGCAATTTGCCTCCTCGGAACCACTGGTCCCCTTGGAAAAGCTGGAGGATCTCCCCAGCCGGGAGCGTATTGCGCCTCCGGAGGACGGGGATCGCCGCAGCGGTTCCCGCCGCCGACACCGCAGCGGGCGGAGCGGCTCCGGCCAAGGCGGAAAAAAGCCGGAGAGCCAGACCGCCGCGCCGGGGAAGGGACAGCCGACCCGGTCCGGCAAGCCTAAGCCCCAGGTTAAGTTTCAGTCCCCCAAGGAAGATAAGCCAGCCGGCGAAAAGCCCCGGCAGGAGAAGGGTGATGGCGGACAGTCTTCCCGCCGTCCCCACCACCGGGGCGGCCGCCGCAAAGGCGGCGGTCCGGGCGGAAGCGGCGGAGCGCCCGCGGAATAAGCGGCCCACAGGACAAAATCGGGGAGAGGGGCGTTCCCTCTCCCCGATTCAATTGACATAAGGAGAACCATGATGGGAAAATTTGACGGCGTACTGCTGGCCAGCGACTTTGATAACACGCTCATTTATACGGAGGACGCGCTGAGAACGGGCAAGCCCATCCCGCCTCTCTCCGAGGGGAATCGGGCGGCGCTGGAATCCTTTATGGCGCAGGGCGGACACTTTGCCGTAGCCACCGGACGAGCGCTTCCGGCTTTTGAAAAGCTGGCACCCATGATCCCGATCAACACGCCCTGCGTCATCTGCAACGGCGCGGCTATTTACGACTTTGCCAAGGCAGAATATCTGGAGACGGCCCTCTTGCCGGAAAAGAGCCGGGAGCGGGGGCAGCAGGTGCTGGACGCGTTTCCCCAGGTGGGGGTGGAGGCGTACCACGTGGAAAACGTCATCCACGCGGTGCAGGTCAACGATCTTATTCGCGCGCATGAGCATTTGACAGGCGTTCGGGTTGAGGAGAAGGCCAGCCTGCCGGACGTGCCCCTGCCCCTCGGAAAGCTGCTGTTTGAGGCGGAACACGAGGACCTTGTTCAGGTGGAGCGATTCATCCGCGGCCATGGCTGGGCCTCGGACTATGAGCTGATCTATTCCGGCAAATCTCTGCTTGAGATGACCGCCAGAGGCGCCACCAAGGGCGGGATGCTCCGCAAGCTTGCGGGGCGGCTCGGCATCGCGCTGGAGAATGTCTACGCGGTGGGCGATGAGGGCAACGATCTTTCCATGCTGGAGCTCTCTGCCGTGGGCTTTGCCCCGGCAAACTGCGCCGCCGCGGTGAGACAAAGCGGAGCAAGAATCGTCTGCGATGCCCACGCAGACGCGCTGGCGGAGGTAGTCGCGGCGCTGGAGGGACGGTATTCTGAGTGAGGGGTATGGTGAAAGCCGAGTCCCCGCCGTGATTTTTGCCCTATCCTGTCAATAGCTTGTACCCTATCAGGGACCGCTTTTTGGCGGCCCCTGAAAATTTTTATTATTTTTTAAAAACCGCTTGACAATTTCGAGAATTGTGTTATTGTATTACTTGCTTAAGACAATCGCACAGCATAGGAGGTGCAACAAAATGAAATGGCAATTTTCAAACGATGCGCCCATCTATTTTCAGCTGATCGAGCAGATCAAGGTGGGCATCGTGTCAGGCGCGTTTCCGCCGGGGGAGCGGCTTCCGTCGGTACGGGATCTGGCTGTGGAGGCCGGGGTAAACCCCAACACCATGCAGCGGGCGCTGACGGAACTGGAGCGGGACGGTCTGGTATACAGCCAGCGTACCGCGGGCAGATTTGTGACGGAGGACAGAGGCATGATCGAAATGGCAAAGCGGAGTCTGGCGGAATACCAGATTCAAAATTTCCTGACGGCAATGGTCCGGCTGGGGTATGAAAAGGAAGAAATCATGACGCTGGTGCGTCAGGGAAATGTGGGGGAGGAACTGAGAAATGGCGATTCTGGAATGTAATGAGCTGGTGAAGACCTATGGTCACGCCCCGGCTCTGGATCATCTGAACCTGTCGATCGAGCCGGGTCACATCGTGGGCCTGCTGGGCCCTAACGGGAGCGGCAAGACCACGCTCATCAAGCTGGCCAACGGCCTGCTGACTCCTACCTCCGGCCAGGTGCTGGTGAATGGGATGGTTCCCGGCAAGGATACTCATGCCGTCGTATCCTATCTCCCGGAGCGCACCTGCATCCCCCTGTGGATGAGTACCCGGAAGCTGCTGGACTTTTATCAGGACTTTTACGCGGACTTCCGCCGGGACCGGGCAGAGGAAATGCTCCAGCACCTCAGCATCCGCATGGACCAGACCATCCGGCAGATGAGCAAGGGTACCCGGGAGAAGGTTCAGCTCATCATGGTGATGAGCCGGGCGGCAAAGCTGTATCTGCTGGATGAGCCCATCGGCGGCGTGGACCCGGCCACCCGGGACTACATTCTCAACACCATCATCAACAACTACGATCCGGAGGCCGCCGTTATGATCTCCACGCATCTGATCGCGGATGTGGAGCAGGTGCTGGACGAAGTTATTTTTATCAATCAGGGGCAGGTTATTTTGCAGTCCTCTGTGGATCAGATCCGGGAGGAAAAGGGCATGAGTGTGGACGCACTGTTCCGGGAGGTATTCAAATGCTGAGAAAACTGATGAAACACGAGTTTCGGGCCACGGCCCGGATCATGGGGCCGCTGTTCCTGATCGTGCTGGTGCTGGCTCTGGCGGCAAATCTTGCCCTGCGCTTTTTGATGGATTCCGATATCTTTTTGCCGAATCTGTTGGGCGGACTTCTGATGGCTGCGTTTGTCATCGGTATGGCGTCTCTGGCGATCATGTCCATTGTGCTGATGGTAAACCGTTTCCGCACGAATCTCATGGGCGACGAGGGCTATGTGACGTTTACGCTGCCCGTCTCCAGCCACCAGATCGTGTGGTCCAAGATCATCGTCTCCACCGTGTGGTTTATTGTCACCGGAGTCGCGGAAGCGCTCGCGCTGCTGGTCTGCTTCTTCGATTTGGATGTCATGCGGAATATTTTCAGCTCTTACTATTTCCATCAGGCCCTCCAGGTGCTTCATGAGTTGGTAAAAGAATACGGGCTGAATGTGCCGGCAATCGCCATTGAACTGATCGTGCTCTGCCTGTTGAGCTGCGCGGTGCTGTGCCTGGAATTTTATGCGGCCATGGCCGTGGGCCACAGCTTTGCAAATCACAAGGGCGCTCTGAGCGTGCTGTTCTTCTTCGTGTTCCAGTTTGCCATTCAGTTCATAAGCGGCCTGCTCTTTAACATGGACGAATTCGAGAATATGTTTCATACCGGCATGGACGGAATGGCGGCCTTCCACCAGATGATGGCCATTTTCATCGGCACAGAGCTGGCCATCGGCGCAGTCTACTATGTCATCACCACTCTGACACTGAAAAAACGTCTGAATTTGCAGTAAGTTACACAGAATAACAAGTGGAGCGGGAGAACCCCCGCTCCGCTGTTCCGGCTTCACAAGAAAGGAGCATCCATGGCGTTTTTGGGGACAACGACGGGGCGGGCACTGCTCACCTTTCTCATGGCGGCGACGCCGGTGGTGGAACTGCGGGGCGCCATTCCTTACGGTGTAGCGGCAGGACTGCCGCTGTGGGCGGCCTATTGGCTGGCGGTGGCGGGAAATCTGCTGCCGGTACCCTTTATCATGCTGCTGGTGCGGCGGGTATTCGCCCGGCTGCGCCGGGGCGCGTGGTGGGGTCCTAAGATCGCGGCCCTGGAGCGCCGCGCCCACCTGAAGGGCCGCATCGTGACAAAATACCGCCTGCCGGGTCTTGCCCTGCTGGTGGCGATCCCCCTGCCGGGGACCGGGGCCTGGACCGGAGCGCTGGTGGCGTCGCTGCTGGACATCCGAATGAAAACGGCTTTGCCCGCCATCGCGGTAGGGGTACTGATCGCGGGGGCACTGACCGGCCTCATCACCGGAGGGGTGGCGCAGCTTTTCTTTTAATCCTATAAAAAAGCGCGCTTTGAAGCGACTCTTTAAGTCGAATCAAAGCGCGCTTTTGCAGCTCATTTCCCATTTCACACGCGTCCGTCGGTGCGCCGGGCGATGTCCTTGGAACGAAGCGAAATGTCACCCGCCCGTAGGGATTACAAAGCCCTGCGTCCCGCGCTCCAGACGGCCCGGAGGGCGCCCTCCTGCCGACGGCAGATGAAGCGGGCCAGCCGTTCCTCCGCCGACGGCAGCGGCGGCAGCCTCCTGTCGTCCAGCACCAGCGCGTGGAGCGGCTCTCCCACGGCAAAGCCGGGCTTTGCGCCGAAAAACGCCGCCCCGGCCGAGGTGCCAAGGTACCAGCCCTCCGCGGTGGTAAGAAAATCCGTCTTCCAGTCGTCCAGAATTCGCCGGACCTTGGAGGAGCGGATGGTGGAGGCAATCACGTTGAACATGGAGAGGGTATCTCCGCCCGCGATGTCGCTGCCAAGCACCACCTTAACGCCCTCGTTCAGCAGCGTCCGTACCGGGGACACGCCGGAGCAGAGGTTCAGGTTGGAGTCCGCGCAGTGGACGGCGGTGACGCCGGCCCGACGCATGGCAGCACGCTCCCGGCCGTCGGACCAGACGCAGTGGGCCATTGCAGTGCGGCTGTTCCACAGTCCGTACTTGGCATAGGTCTGCCAGTATTGTTCGCAGTCCGGATGGAGCCGGCGCACCCATTCCAGCTCCGCCGTGTTTTCCGACAGATGGGACTGGACGGGCAGATTCCGCTCCGCCGCCAGCTTCCCGAGAAATGCCAGCAGCTCGTCGGTGCAGGAGGGCGTGAACCGGGGCGTCAGAATGGGCTTGACACGAGAAAAGCCCCCGCACTGGTCCAGCCACCGGAGGGTCTCCCGCATGGATTCCTCCGTGGTTTCCTGCAAGTTCTCTCCGCCGTTGCGGTCCATATTTACCTTGCCCACATAACCGGTAACTCCCGCCTTTTCCAGTTCTTCCATCAGAATCAGCGTCGATTGCCGGTGAAGGGAGGAAAACATGCACACACGGGTAGTGCCGTTTCGGATCAGCTCCGCCGCCAGCAACCGGTACTGCTCCCGGGCATAGCCCTCGTCGGCAAAGCGGGCCTCCGTGGGAAAGGCATGGGTATTCAGCCAGTCCAGCAGCGGCAGGTCCAGTCCGATCCCCAGCATGGGATACTGGGGCGCGTGAAGATGGAGGTCGGTAAAGGACTGGGTGATGAGACAGTTCCCAAAGTCCTCCACGGGGACGCCGGCGTACCGCTGAGGCAGCGTGTCGAAAACGCCGGAAATCACACCGTCCTCCAAGACCAGATAGCCGGGGGCGTGAACCTCCAATTTACCGAGGGAAGGGGCGGAGACGAGGACGCCTTTCAAGATCGCGGTCACAAAATCGCTTCCTTTCAAAAAGCCGGTGGAAAGAAAAGAGGCGTCCGCCTGCGCTCCCGCGCCGCGGACACCCATAGCAGAGCCTTTCGGCGGCCCCGTAGAAACTTTCGCACCGTTTACAGCGAAATTATATGAGCCCTTTTCAATTCATCTTACCCTTGACAATCAAGGGTATTTTCAGAATAGCACAGTTTTCCCCGGATTGCAAGCCCTGTCACCTCGGTCGGGCGGCCCGCTTATACTGGCATACGGGCGGCACTCCGCCCGCGGCGGAAAGGCGGGGCGCTTCGCGCCTTTGTGCCTCACTTTATCTGGCGTCACACGGACGGAGCCGACCTTTCCCGGCAGACCGCCCGGAGACGCCGCGAAAGGTATGATAATGATGATACAGGCACTTTCGTGGGCGGCGGCGGGTACGGGGTTCACCTTTGCCATGACCACACTGGGCGCTGCCACGGTTTTCTTCTTTCGGGGAACACCCAAGGACCGGGTGCAGAGGGTTATGCTTGGATTTGCCGCCGGTGTGATGACGGCGGCGGCGGTGTGGAGCCTGCTGCTGCCCGCCATCGAACAGGCGTCGGCATGGGAAATTCCGGGCTGGGTTCCGGCGGCGGGCGGAATGCTGCTGGGCGTTGTGTTTCTGGCGGCGCTGGATGCTCTGCTGCCCCGGCTGCGGCGGGAGAGGGAGATCGCCGACGCGGGCTGGAAGCAGACCACCCTGCTGGTGACGGCCATCACCCTACATAACGTCCCGGAGGGCATGGCGGTGGGTCTGGCCTTCGCCCTGGCGGCCCAGGGGGAAAGTCTGGCGGGTGCGGCGGCGCTGGCCATGGGCATCGGGATTCAGAATTTCCCGGAGGGTGCGGCCATTGCCCTGCCGCTGCGCCAGCGGGGATGGACTCGCTGGAAATCCTTTGTGGGCGGAACCCTCTCCGGCATTGTGGAGCCGATCTTCGGCGTTGCGGTGGTGCTGGCCGCGGCGGGAATCCGGCCTTTGATGCCGTGGCTTTTGAGCTTTGCCGCGGGGGCAATGCTTTATGTGGTGGTGGAGGAGCTGGTTCCTCAGGCCCACAGCCGGGCCGGAACCTGCGGCTTTGTGATCGGCTTTCTCATCATGATGGTGCTGGACGTGGCGCTGGGATAGGCATTGCAATGGACGCGCCCATCCGACCGCTCCGGCATCGGATGAAACACGGGCGCGGGAAACCCCGCGCCCGTAATGCTTGAATTTAGCGCCGGGGCTCCAGCGGAAGACCCGCAAGATACCGCCGCACCATGTCCAGCGCAGTGCTTGCCGCCACATTGCGGATGCGGTCCCGCCGTCTCTGCCCCAGCTCCAGCTTGCGGCAAAAGGTTCCGTCCGGAGTATGCAGCCCCAGATAGACGAGGCCCACGGGATTCCCCCGCTCGTCGCTGTCCGGCCCCGCCACGCCGGTGACGGAGACTCCCACCTCTGCGCCGGTGACACGGCAGACGCCCTCCGCCATGGCCCGGGCGGTGGGTTCGGACACCGCGCTGTATTCGTCCAGCGTTGCCTGCGGCACACCCAGGACGTCCGCCTTTACGGAAGTCCAGTAGGACACCACCCCGCCCCGGTACACGGCGGACACCCCGGACAGGGCAGTGAGCCGCTGGGCGATGGCCCCGCCGGTGCAGGATTCCGCCGTGGCGAGGCTCAGTCCCTTTTCTTTCAGAAGCCGCTTGCAGACCTCCTCCAGCGAGGCGACGTCCACCCCGTAGACCACGTCTCCCAGCACTGCCTTCACGTCCGCGACCACCGGGGCCAGCATGGCCTCCGCCTCCGCCCGATCGGCGGCCTTCGCCGTAGCCCGCAGGCGCACCTCGGCGGGCTTGGCGTAAGTGGCGAGCGTGGGGTTTTCCATGTGGGACATTTTTTCATGGAGCAGCTGGTCCACAGAGGATTCGCCCATACCGAAGCACATGATGTCGCGGGAGACAATCGTCTCCCCGGAAAGGCTCCGTAAATAGGACTCCACGTGCCTGTAGAGCATGGTCTCGCACTCATAGGGCGGGCCGGGCAGCATCAGCACATGGACGCCGCCCGACTCAAAGGCGCAGCCCGGCGCGGTGCCCACGGGATTGTCAAATACGGTGCAGCCCACCGGCAGCTCCGCCTGCTGCAAATTGTTTTTCGGCATGGGGATATGGAGGGCGGATTCGTAAAAAGCGCGGATCTCCGCGGCGATGTCCTCATGCAGCACCAATCTTTGGCCGAAGGCCTCGCAGATCGTCTGCTTGGTAAGATCGTCGTAAGTGGGCCCCAGCCCGCCGATGGTAAGGATGATATCCGCCCGTCCCCGGGCGATGTTCAGCGCCTGGCGAAGCCGCTGCGGGTTATCCCCCACCACAGTGTGCCAAAAGACGTTGATCCCCAGGCCGGAAAGGCTCTGGGAGAGCATCTGGGCATTGGTGTTGGCGATGTTGCCCAGAAGCAGCTCTGTTCCCACGGCGATGATTTCAGCGGTGTGTGCCACAATCAGGACTTCCTTTCTCAGTTTCACGGCTTCACCCGAACCCTTTCCCGGCCCGCCATGGCCTCGTCCATCAGCTTGTCGATATCCAGCGCGGCCTCTGCCGCCCGGACGTCCTCCAGCTTCGGCCGGGTGCAGGGATGCCGGGGAGTAAACACGGTGCAGCAGTCCTCATAGGGGAGAATAGAGGTCTCAAAGCAGCCGATTTCCCGGGAAATGCGGATGATCTCCACCTTGTCCATGCCGATCAGGGGCCGCAAGACCGGCAGGTCCGTCACATCCTCCGTCACGTTCAGGGCTGGCAACGTCTGACTGGCCACCTGACCCAAGGATTCGCCGGTGATGAGGGCGCCCGCGCGGACGCTTTTGGCCACGGCCTGGGCAAGGCGCATCATAAACCTGCGCATAATGAGCGTAAAATATTCCTCCGGACAGTTTTTGCGGATCTCCTCCTGAATTTTGGTGAAGGGAATGACGTGGACCGTCATCCGCCCGCACCACGCCGTCAGCAGCTTTGCCAGCTCCAGCACCTTGTCCAGCGCCTGCTGGGAGGTATAGGGCGGGGAGACAAAGTGGACCATTTCCAGCTGTACGCCCCGGCGGGCCATCATCCACGAGGACACGGGGGAGTCGATGCCGCCGGAGAGAAGGCTCACGGCCGTGCCGCCCATGCCCACGGGCAGGCCGCCCGCGCCGGGGGCGGCGGGAGCGTGGACATAGGCCGCCTTTTCCCGGACCTCCACATGGACCGTCAGGTCAGGCTTGTGAACGTCCACGGACACGTTGGGAAACCGCTGGGCCAAAAGGCCGCCAACGGCCTGAGAAATCTGAATGGAATTCAGGCGAAACAGCTTGTCCGCCCGTTTGGACTCCACCTTAAAAGTTTTCGCCGCCGCGAATTCATCCCTCAGGTATGCCGCCGCCGTTTCGGCGATGGCGTCCACGTCCTTTTCACAGGGGACGGCCCGGGCCACCGAAACCACGCCGAATACCTGCCGGCAGGCGGTCAGCGCCGCGGCCATATCGCACTCATCGTTTTGCGGCTCCACATAGATCGTGCTCTGGCGCAGATACACGCTGAAGCTGCCGCAGTGGCGTACCCTGCGGCAGACGTTGCTGACCAGCTTATCCTCAAAGGTGCGGCGGTTCAGCCCCTTCAGGACCACCTCGCCCAGCTTCAGCAGGAAAATTTCCCGCGCGTTTTCGTTTGTCATAAAAAACCTCCGATTGGGATTTTCGCGCCGCCGCGGCGCGGGAACATACATTCCTCGGGTCAAAAAAGACAGGCTGTTTCTTCCTTGCCGGTCAGCCCTTCAGAATCTCCGTATTGCGGTACTGAATGGCCTCCGCAAGATGCGGGGCCTCAATATGCTCCGCACCCTCCAGGTCCGCGATGGTGCGGGCCACCCGAAGCACCCGGTCGTGGGACCGGGCGGTAAGGCCCATCCGCTCAAAGGCGGATTTCATCAGCGCGTCGCCCGCTGCGTCCAGCGCGCAGGCGTCGGCGATCATGGCGGGCGGCATCTGAGCGTTGCAGGTCACGTCCGTCCCGGCAAAGCATGTAAGTTGCAAACTCCTCGCCGCCTCCACCCGCTGCCTCACGGCGGCGGAATCCTCCGGAACGGTTTTGCGCCGCAGAGCTTCGTATTCAACAGACGGTACGTTCACATGCAGATCAATACGGTCCAACAAAGGGCCGGATATCTTCTCGACATACTTCTCCACGTCCCGGTCAGAGCAGGTGCACCGTCCCGACGGGTGCCCCCGCCAGCCGCAGCGGCAGGGGTTCATCGCGCACACCAGCTGAAACTGCGCCGGCAGGCGCAGCGTTCCTCCGGCCCGGGCCACGGTGACCTCCCCGTCCTCCAAAGGCTGGCGCATGGCCTCCAGCACATCCCGGTGAAACTCCGGCAGCTCGTCCAGAAACAGCACGCCGTTATGAGCCAGCGACATTCCGCCCGGCCGCAGATACGGCCCGCCTCCGCTGAGCGCCACGGCGGAGGAGGTGTGGTGCGGGGAGCGGAAGGGGCGGCGCAGCAGAAGCGGATGCCTGGGGTCCGTCAGCCCCGCCACGGACCAGATGCCGGAGACCGCCAGAGCCTCGTCCCTGGTCATGTCCGGCAGGATGGAGGGCAGGCGCTTTGCCAGCATGGATTTTCCGGAGCCGGGAGAGCCGATCAGCTGAAGATTGTGCCCGCCCGCGGCGGCAATCTCAAGCGCCCGCTTTACATTTTCCTGCCCCATCACGTCCCGCAGGTCCGGAAGGTCCTCCGACTCCTCCGCCGGCGACCAGGGCTCGGCGGGGCAAAGGGGCGCCTCGCCCCGGTGGTGGGCCACCAGGGCCTTCACATCCGGCACGCCGTAAACCATCAAATCCCCGGCCAGCGTGGCCTCCGCGGCGTTTTCCGCCGGGACGAACAGGGTGCGGATCCCCGTCTCTTTCGCGGCCAGCGCCATGGGCAGCACGCCGCTGACGCCCCGGACCGCCCCGGTGAGGGATAACTCGCCCAGAAACGCCGCATCGGGCGGAATTTTTTCAGCTCTTCCGCGGCGGCCAGTATGCCGATGAAAATGGGCAGATCGTAAACCGTTCCCGCCTTTTTTTGATTGGCGGGGCCAGGT
>JAEWYA010000100.1 GCA_023395775.1 Bacillota bacterium | reverse complement strand
CGCCTCCTCGATGGAGGGCTGGCGCAGCCGCTCCTGCACGAGGATGTAGGCGATGACCTCCGTGTCGGAGGTGGTTTGAAAAATGGAACCCTGGGACTCCAGCTCCTCCCGCAGCTCGTGGGCATTGGTGAGGTTGCCGTTGTGGGCCAGGGCCATGCGGCCCTTGTGGTGATTTACCAGAATGGGCTGGACATTTCGTTTGTTATCGCAGCCGGTGGTGCCGTAGCGCACGTGGCCCACGGCGATGTTGCCCCGCCCCAGAGGCTTAAGATGCTCCGGCGTGAACACGTCGCCCACCAGTCCCACGTCCCGATAGGAGGAGAACACGCCGTCGTCGTTCACCACGATGCCGCAGCTCTCCTGCCCCCGATGCTGCAAAGCGTACAGCGCATAATAGCTCAGGGAGGCCACGTCCTGCGGCTCTTTGCCAAATACCCCGAAAACGCCGCATTCCTCATGGAGATGGCGGGCCGGGACCCAAATACCTTCAGTTCGCGTCATGGGCTTTCATTCTCTTCATAACTTCGGCATAGGCGTCTTCCACGCCGCCCATGTCCCGGCGGATCCGGGCCTTGTCCAATTTTTCGTGGGTCTTGCTGTCCCACAGGCGGCAGGTGTCGGGGCTGATCTCGTCTGCCAGAACCACGGCGCCGTCGGAGGTTTTGCCGAATTCCAGCTTGAAGTCCACCAGAGTGACGCCGCAATCCGTCCAGAAAGCCTTCAAAACGTCGTTGACGGCGAAAGCGTACTTCTTGATTGTCTCGATCTCCTCTTTTGTGGCCAGCTTCAGGGCCAGGGCGTGATACTCGTTCAGCAGGGGGTCGTCCAGAGGATCGCTTTTATAAGAGAACTCGATGGTGGGAGCGTCGAATACGATGCCTTCCTCCACACCGTACCGCTTGGCAAAGGAGCCGGCGGAAATATTGCGGATGATGACCTCCAGAGGGACGATGGAGACCTTTTTTACCAGCGTCTCCCGATCGGAAAGCTCCTGAACGAAGTGCGTCGGGATGCCCGCCTTTTCCATGCGCTGCATGAAATAGTTGGTCATCTGATTGTTGATGACGCCCTTGCCAACAATGGTGCCTTTTTTCGCCCCGTTGAAAGCGGTGGCGTCATCCTTGTAATCCACAATGTAGCGCTCGGGGTCGTCGGTTTTGAACACCTTTTTGGCCTTGCCCTCGTAAATCTGTTCCAGCTTTTGCATATTGTGTTCCTCCCAAAACTTTTCTTAGTTATTTATTATTGAATGACGTTCAGCCGTTATACAGCTCGGCTTGCAGCTTTTCCTCTTTTTCGGCGATCTGGGCCGCCATGGCGGAGCGCGCTTCGTCCAGCCGGGCGGCAAGCGCGTCGTCGGAGACCGCTAAAATCTGCGCAGCCAGCACCGCCGCATTTTTCGCCCCATTGATGGCCACGGTCGCCACCGGAATACCGCTTGGCATCTGAACCGTGGCGAGAAGGGCGTCCAGCCCGTCCATGGCGCCGCCCTTCATGGGAATGCCGACCACCGGCAAAGTGCAGTTACCCGCGAAAGCCCCCGCCAGATGCGCCGCCATGCCCGCGGCGCAGATCAGCACGCCAAAGCCGTTGGCCCGGGCTTTTTGGGCAAACTCCGCGGCCTGAGCCGGAGTGCGGTGGGCGCTGAGAATATGGGCCTCATAGGGAATGCCGAAGGCCTCCAGTTCCCGGCAGGCCCCCTTGACCACGGGCCAATCGCTGTCGCTGCCCATAATTACGGCTACTTTTTTCATACTTGCTCTCCTCTGCCTTTTCATGCGGCGTACTCGCCGCAGAGTTCAACCGGTCTGCACTGCGGCGAAAGCCGCATCAGAGCTTTTTGCGCATAACCGTCAGGTCGAAAATGCCGTCCACAAAATACTCATTGGAGCAAAATACCGGCTTTCCGTCGATGTCGAAGTCCACCTCGTCCATATTCAGAAGCGGCGTGCCGATGGGAATTGAAAAAATCTCCGCCAGAGCCGGGTCCGCCGCCGCGGGGCGCACGTTTGTCAGATCCATGTAGGGGACCACTCCGCAGAACTGGCGCAGGAAGTGAAAGATGGGGAGCTTGAAGTCCTTGATGGTGTAGCTGCCCTTTGCCAGCGCCTTTTCGACGATGTCCTCGCAGTAGATGGCGGGCTTTCCATCGGCGGTGCAGAGCCGGGAGATGCGGATGATGGGAGCGCCCACCGGCAGATGGAGCTGCTCCGCGATTTTCTCATCCGCCTCGCCGTCGGATACCCGGACAAAGGCCACCGCGGCTTTGTGTCCGCTCTGGTTAATCATGTCCAGAAATTCCAGTTCAATGTCCATGCGGGTCCGGACGCTCAGAACATGGCGATTGATGATCGTACCCACACCGTGGCGGCGGGTGATGAACCCCTCCCGCTCCAGCGAGGCGAGGATATCCCTCAGCTGGGTGCGGCTGATGCCCATTTTCTCCGCCAGTACGCTCTCACGGGGCAGACGTTCGCAGTTGGCATACGCTCCATCCCGCATGGCAATCAGCAGCTGCATGCGGATTGTCTTGGATTGGGAAATCTGACTGCTCATATAGCTCACCTCATTATCAAATCAAATAGTCGTTATTGTGATAGGTAATACCTTAAAGGTCATACCTATTATATCCGTATTTCTCATTTGCCGCAACTGACAAAATCCACAGAATTCCGCCGTGTGTTTCTGCGGGGATTGTCTGCTGTGGCGGGGCCGCATTTTTGTGTAAATTATTGGTGGACATTTGTCCGTAAAATAGTTATAATGGCATCTGTCGGACCGTTGCCGTCCTGCTTTTCAGGCGGGTGCAAACAAAAAACCGCCGCGCGTTCGATATTTTGTCAAGGCATTTTAGGAGGAGCTTGTGAAAAATCTGATTCTGATCGGCATGCCCGGCACGGGAAAGAGCGCCGTGGGCAAGGCTCTGGCGGAGCGCCTGGGATATACGTTTCTGGATGTGGACGACGTGATCCGCGAGCGGACGGGCAAGACGCTGAAGGAACTGCTGCTGGAGATGGGCGTGGACGATTTTGTGGTGCTGGAGGGAGAAGTGGGCGCGAGTCTCGACCTTCAGGATACGGTGATTGCCACCGGCGGCAGTATGGTGCTCTCCGACGGGGCTATGGAAAACCTGCGAAAGAACGGCGTTTCCGTCTGGCTGGAGACGCCCCTGCGGGAGATTGAGGACCGGATGCCGGAGGATTTGTGGGATCGGGGCATTGCCGCGCCCCGGGACATGACCATCCGGGAAATCTACCGCCAGCGGGAGCCGCTGTACGCGAAGTACGCCGACATGATCGTCGTCAGCCAGGAGGGCGAGGACGCCACCGCGCGTCAGGTGGAGCAAGTGATGCGCACCGTGGGCATGAATCTCAAAAATTGACGGTGGGCGTCGGGCTGCGGCGCGTAAAAAAGCCGGAAAATCCATACGAATATAGCGCAAGCCCCTCGGTCCATGGCGGACTGAGGGGCTTGCTTTTTTAGGAACGCCCGGCAAGGGCGTTCCTTTCTATGATATGCGTTTTGCCTGCTGCGTCCGAAGGGGGAGACTTCAGTAGCTGCTGATATCCAAGGACGCGTCATCCGCGCCCTTTTCAACGGACTGGATCGTCAGCTCATAGCCCCTCCCCTCGCCCAAATCCACATGGACGGTCTCTCCGGCTCTGCGGCCCAGCACCGCCTTGGCCACCGGCGACTCCTTGCTGATGAGGCCTTTCAGCGCGTCTTGGCGCAGCGTGGTGACAATGCGGATGGTCTGGGGCGTCTTTGTGGGCGCGGGGACGATGACCACCGTGTCGAACAGGCCCACGCTGTCCGTATCGGAGGTCTTGGGCCGGATAACTTTTGCCGTGCGGATCATCTGCTGAAGATAGCGAATGCGGCTGTCGTTGCGGTTTTTATCCCGCTTAGCGCACTTGTATTCGAAATTTTCACTGAGATCGCCGAAGCCCCGGGCTGTCTGCACGTCCTCAATCAGCTTTGGCCGCAGTACCGTGGCGCGGTAATCGATCTCTTCCTGCATCTTCTGAATATCCACTTCCGTCAACTCGTCATACACAAAAAAGACCTCCTTAAGACAGTGCCGCGGAATCCGCGGCTGCCGACTCCCCAGCGCGTCCGCCCCGGGTGGCGCCTGAAAAAACGCGACCCTACGCCATTGGCGGAGGGCCGCACAGCTGATTTAATTCTAGCGCATTATTTCAAGGATTGCAAGGCTCATCCTCCGGAAGCAGGCTCTCGCCGGCCACGCAGGCCACGATGATACCCGCGCCCAGAAGACCCGGCGCGGAAAGCCGCTCCCCCAACAGGAGAAAGGAAAACAGCGCCGTCATCACCGGGGCGATGCTCTGAACCAGCGCCACGGTCCGGGCGGAGACGGCGGTCAGCGCCGCGTTTTGCAGCAGAAAACCGCCTACCGTGCAGGGTATAGCC
>JAEWYA010000213.1 GCA_023395775.1 Bacillota bacterium | reverse complement strand
TTTCGGATGTTTTATACGAAAAGGATAGATTATGAGCGAATTATTTGAAAAATCCATGCGGACGCTGGAGCTGCCCCAGGTACTGACATTGCTGGCGGCTCAGGCCGTCAGTGACGAGGCAAAGCGCCGCGCCCTGGCCCTGACGCCGGAGACGGAGCCGGAGGAGGTCCTGCGGCTTCTGGACCAGACCGACGCGGCCCGTGAGATGATCGGGCTGCGGGGCAGTCCGTCCTTTTCCGGGCTCAAGCCGGTGCGGGAGGCTCTGGACCGGGCGGACCGGGGCGGCGGACTGAATACACGGGAGCTTTTGACGATTGCGGGCCTTTTGACCGCGGCCCGGAGGACCCGGGAGTATTTCAACGGGGACGCCGTGGAAAAGAGCGCCATTGACCACCTGTTCTTATCTCTCCACGGCAACCGTTTCCTGGAGGACAAAATTAAGTCCGTCATTCTGGACGAGGACACCATCTCCGACAATGCAAGCCCCGAGCTGAACGATATTCGCCGGAAAATGCGGGCGGCGCAGGCGAAGAGCCGCCAGGTTCTCCAGCGCATCATATCCTCCCCGTCTTACAGCAAGGTCCTGCAGGAGAGCATCATCACTCAGCGGGACGGGCGGTTCGTGGTGCCGGTGAAGTCGGAGCAGAGGGGGGCTTTGCCGGGCCTTGTCCACGACGTATCCTCCACCGGGGCAACGCTTTTCGTGGAGCCCATGGGGGTGGTACAGGCCAACAACGAGTACATTGAGCTGGAGGCCAAGGAAAAGAAGGAGATCGAGCGTATCCTTGCGGAGCTGTCCGCCGACGCGGCAAATCACCGGGAGGACATCCAGTGGGACTACGACGCGCTGGTCCATCTGGACCTGATTTTCGCCAGAGGCCAGCTTTCCTATCAGCTGGACGGCGTCCGGCCGGAGATTCGGCGGGACGGAGCCATCGTTTTGCGAAAGGCCCGCCACCCCCTGCTGGACCGGGCCAAGGCGGTCCCCATCGACATCGAGCTGGGGGACCGCTTCGACACGCTGGTCATCACCGGCCCCAATACCGGCGGCAAGACCGTCAGCTTGAAGACCCTGGGCCTTTTGACGCTAATGGCCCAGTGCGGACTTCATATCCCGGCGGCGTCGGGAAGCCAGATCTCCGTTTATGAGCGGGTGCTGGCGGACGTGGGCGACGAGCAGAGCATTGAGCAGAGCCTGTCCACCTTCTCCGCCCACATGACCAGTATCGTGCGGATTCTGAAGGAGACGGACCGGCGGACGCTGGTGCTGTTCGACGAGCTGGGCGCGGGGACGGACCCGGTGGAGGGCGCGGCGCTGGCCATCGCCATCATTCAGAGGGTGCGGCGCTCGGGCGCAAAGCTGGCGGCCACCACCCACTATGCGGAGCTGAAGACCTTTGCCATGACCACCGCGGGGGTGGAAAACGCCTCCTGCGAATTTGATGTGGAGAGCCTGCAGCCCACCTATCGGCTGCTCATCGGCATCCCGGGTAAATCCAACGCGTTTGCGATTTCCAAGCGGCTGGGCCTGCCCGACGATGTGGTGGAGGATGCAAAGGCCCAAATGGCCGGAGACAGCGTCCGGTTTGAGGACGTGCTGACCCAGCTGGAGCAAAAGCGGCAGGCGCTGGAGAAAAAGCAGGTGGAGACGGACCGCCTGTATCAGCAGCGGGAGGAGGACGCCCGCAAGGCCCGGGAATTCCGCACGCAGATGGAGCGGGCCCGGGACAATGCCCGCAGCCGGGGAGAGGCGGATGCCCGCCGTATCCTGCGGGACGCGAAGGCCGCCGCAGACCAGGCCATGAACGAACTCGCGGAGCTGCGCAAGCAGCAAGCTAGATCGGACGCGGCCCAAAATCTCAATGAGGCCCAGGCCGCCATCCGCCGGGGGCTGAACGAGGCGGAGGAAAAGCTCCGCAACCATGAATTTGAGCCGGAGCCCATCCCCAAGCCCAGCCGACCCATCAAAAAGGGCGATCGGGTGGAGATTCCCGGCGTGAAGACCTTGGCGGAGGTGATCGACCTGGGAAAGGACGGCACACTCCAGCTGCAGGCGGGCCGGATGAAAATGACCGTGAAGGCGGACGAGGTGCGGCTGATCGAAGAACCCGCCGGAAGGAAGAATCCCGCCGTCTCCATTCAATCTCACGCGGCGCAGCAGCTGCTGCGTACCGCCGCCTCCAGCGAGCTGGACATTCGGGGAATGGAGAGCATTGAGGCGGAGGGCGTGGTGGAGAACTTCCTCTCGGCCGCCGTGATGGGGCGGCTGGAAACCGTCACCATCATCCACGGAAAGGGCACCGGAGTCCTGAGAAAGGCCGTCCATGAGCTTTTGCGGCGAAACAAGGCGGTCAAGAGCTTTCGCCTCGGCGTTTACGGCGAGGGCGAGACCGGCGTCACCGTGGTGACAATGAAATAAAAGCGTCTGTTTTTGCACGGCCCCCGTCGCGGCGGGGGCCGGAAAAATTTGAAGAGGTGAGGAATATGCACGATTTGCCGAAACAGTACCATATCCAGTGCGCCCCCGGAGACGTGGGCCGCTATTGCATCCTTCCCGGAGACCCGGGCCGCGTCCCCGCCATCGCCGCTCTGTTTGACGGCGCGGAGAAGGTGGCCCAGAACCGGGAGTACACCACCTACACCGGCACGCTGCTGGGGGAAAAGGTCTCCGTCTGCTCCACCGGCATCGGTGGGCCCTCCGCCTCCATCGCCATGGAGGAGCTGGTGAAGTGAGGCGCGGACACCTTTATTCGTACCGGCACCTGCGGCGGCATCGCGCTGGATGTGAAATCCGGCGATATCGTGGTGGCCACGGGAGCGATCCGGTTCGAGCATACCAGTATGGAGTACGCCCCCATCGAGTTCCCTGCCGTGGCGGATTTTGGCATCACCGGCGTTTTGGCGGCGGCCACAAAGAAGCTGGGCTACCCTCTCCATACCGGTGTCGTCCAGTGTAAGGACAGCTTTTACGGCCAGCACAGCCCGGAGAAGTCCCCGGTCTCCTATGAGCTCCAGCAGAAGTGGGAGAGCTGGAAACGTCTGGGCGTGAAGGCCAGCGAGATGGAATCCGCGGCCTTGTTCGTGGTGGCGGCGGCGCTGGGCGTCCGGTGCGGCTCCTGCTTCCATGTGGTCTGGAATCAGGAGAGGGAGAAGGCAGGACTGGATCAGGACATGAGCGAGGATACCTCCACCTCCGTCAATGTGGCGGTGGAGGCTTTGAGGCTGCTGATCGAAGCCGACCGGGCGGAGAAGAAGTGAGGTGCGTCCGTGAACTTTGAGGCCCTGTGGAACACGGCGCTGCCCGGCGCGGCGTCGGTGACGGTTGGCCGGCTGGTATACGCCGTCATCACGCTGCTGATCTGCCTGATTGTCATGAAAATCCTCATGAAGCTGCTGCGTCGGATTGTAAAGCGCACCAAACTGGATGAGCGGGTGCAGAAATATCTGCTGACGGGGTTAAAACTGGCGCTGTACATTGTCACGGTTGTCATTGTGGTGGAAACGCTGGGAATCCATTCCTCGTCACTGGTGGCGCTGCTGAGCGTGGCGTCCCTGGGCGTCACCCTCGCGGCGGAGGATATACTGGGCAATGTGGCCGGCGGGCTGGTTCTGCTGTCTTCCCGCCCCTTTGGAATCGGAGATTTCGTCGAGTCCGACGGCGTCTCCGGAACGGTGGAGGAGATTACTCTGAACCACACAAAGCTGGTGACCCCGGAGGGACTGAC
>JAEWYA010000140.1 GCA_023395775.1 Bacillota bacterium | reverse complement strand
GACGAACGCCGAGGCGGAGCAGGTGGAGCTGAACGTGAAGTACGAGGGTTATATCCGCCGCCAGGAAAAGCAGGTGGAGGATTTTCGCCGCATGGAGAGCAGGACGCTTCCTTCCGAGCTGGACTATGCCGCCATCGAAGGACTCCGGCTGGAGGCCCGGGAAAAACTGGCCAACCTCCGGCCCGCCGATATGGGACAGGCCTCCCGCATCTCCGGCGTATCGCCGGCGGACATTGCCGTTTTAATGATCTATCTCAGCCGCTGACCCACTTTTCAGTTATCAGGAAAAAAGACGCATCTTCAAAGGCCGCTGCGCCGTTTACTTTCAGGAAAAGGAAGTTATACTATGATTCTCGACCTGACACACACCATCCGCGAAGACATGCCGGTCTATCCCGGCTCGCTGCAGCCCGCGTTCAAGCCCACCGGCAACCTGACCCGGAACGGCTACCGGGAGACCCTCATCCAGTTCGCTTCTCACACCGGCACCCACATGGACGCGCCGTCCCACATGCTGCCCCACGGGTCCAGCCTGGACGTGCTGCCCGTGTCCCAGTTCTGCGGCCGGGCGGCGGTGGTGGACGTGTCCTTTCTCCCGCCCAGTGGAATCATCACGGCGGATTTTTTGCGCGGCCTTAACGGTGCCGTCCTCTCCACCGACTTTGTCCTTTTCTACACCGGCTGGGAAAAAAAGTGGGGAACCAACGCCTATTTTGACGACACTTTTCCCGTCCCGGATAAGGAGGCAGCCCAGTATCTGGTCTCCTGCGGGCTCAAGGGCGTGGGCACTGACGCGCTGAGCGTGGATACTCTGAAAGACCCGGACTGGAAGGCCCATAAGACGCTGTTGGGCGGCGGGCTTGTGATCGTGGAGAGCCTGTGTCTGAAAAAGGTCGTGGGGCGGAAGGATATGATGTTCTTCGCCCTGCCTATGAAATTTATGGACGCCGACGGCGCGCCTGTCCGCGCCGTGGCCGAGTTCCGTGACTTTTCAGAAAAGGAAGAGGGCGCTGACGCATGAAGAAATTTCTTGCCATTCTGGTGTGCAAACTGGGCCGCTTTGTCGGAAAGCTGGTGGGGCGCGGCAGCTCCCTGCCCGGCCAGTACGCGCTGAAGATTTGCCCGGACATTCTGCGGCAGGTGACACTGCCGCGCTACATCATTGCCGTCACCGGCTCCAATGGCAAGACCTCCACCGTGGAAATGATTGCTGCCATTTTGCGGGCGGAGGGAAAAAATGTGGTCTACAACGAGGAGGGCTCCAATCAGATTGAGGGCGTGACCACCACAGTGCTGACCCACTCCACCTTTGGCGGCGTCATGAAGGCCGACGTGCTGCTGATCGAATCCGACGAGCGTTACGCCGCCCACAGCTTTCAGTTCTTCCATCCCACCCACTTTGTGGTCACCAACCTGTACCGGGATCAGCTGACCCGGAACGGACACCCCGAGTGGGTTTTTGACGCGCTCAAACCCGCCATGTTCCCGGAGACCCAGCTCATTCTCAACGCCGACGATCCCCTTTCCGCCAGCTTCGCGCTGGACCGGGACAATGTGAGGTGGTTTGGGCTGGACCGCTGCTCCATTTCCACGGAGGAGCCCTCCGGCGTGTACCGGGACGGAGCCTACTGCCCCATCTGCAAATCCCCAATGGAGTACCGCTATTACCACTTCAACCACATCGGCAGCTACCACTGCCCCTCCTGTGAGTTTGCAAAACCGGTCCGCGTGGACTATACGGCCACCGCTCTGAACTTGGAGGCAGGCGTGCTGACCATCGATGAGGAGCTTACCATCCATCTGGCCTTCCGCAGCATTTACAATGTCTATAACATTCTGGCGGCCTATGCCGTGTGCCGGGAATGCGGCGTAAGCGCCGAGCATATCGGAAAAGTGGTCAACAACTACATTCTGAAAAACGGGCGCATGGTTCGGTTTCTTCTGGGGGCGCACCACGGGATGCTGCTGACCAGCAAGCACGAGAACTCCATCGCCTACGACACGAACCTGCGCTATGTCCGCTCCACGGAGGACCCCTGCACGGTGATCATCATCGTGGACGCCGTCAGCCGCAAGTATTATACCAGCGAGACCAGCTGGCTGTGGGACATCGACTTTGACCAGCTGAACAGCGAACACGTGCAGAAGGTTCTGCTTTGCGGGCAGTATGCCAGCGACCTTGCAGTCCGCTTCTCCTTTACAGACGTACCTCAGGAAAAAATTGAGCTGCACCCCGATATCACGGAGGCGTGCAATTCCCTGAAGGCCGGTGGGGCGGAGGATGTCTACGTCCTCACCTGCTTCTCCGACCGGGACAAGCTGCTCTCACTGGTAGAAAAGGAGGCGGTTTAAGATGGAGCTTCGTTTTCTGCATTTCTATCCCGACCTCATGAGCCTGTACGGCAGCTGGGGCAACGTGGCTCTTTTGCGCCGCCATCTGGAGGACCTGGGCAACACCGTGACGGTGGAGGAAATCCGCCCCGGTGAGCAGGTGAGCTTTGAAAATGCGGACTTCATTTTTATGGGCGCCGGGACGGAGCGCAGCCAGAAGGCCGCTCTGGAGGATTTTTCCCGTTTTGGAAGAGATATTCGGAACGCCGCCGACAAGGGCGTGACCATGCTCTTTTGCGGCACGGCTATGCAGATGCTGGGGCAGTCCATTACCGATGCGGCGGGTACGTATTTCATGGGCGTCCGCGTCGGTAATTTCAGCTGCACACAGGGCAAAAAGCGGTTCGTTGGCGACGTGTACGGGCATACGGACCTCTATCAGTCCCCCATCGTCGGCTTTATGAACTCCTGTACGCTAATCTCCGGCGTTTTGACACCGCTGCTGACGGAGCTTTCCATGGGTTTTGGCAACGAGCAGGAACGGGGACCCGAGGGCTTCCGGAAAAACAACGTGTTTGCTTCAGAACTGACCGGACCCATTCTGGTAAAAAACCCGCCCCTGATGCGTAAGGTGATCGCCGCGATTTACGGACACCGCGGGGAAGCCCTTCCGGAAGCTCTGCCCGTTTATCCGATGGAGGAGGAGAGCTATCGCATTGCCTGCCGGGAGCTGAAGACGCGGCTTGAACAGAAATAAACCCCACGCCGTTTCGGCGCGTGATCCGGGGGAGCATCTGAGATAAAAACGAGCCCGCCGTCCAAAAGGACGGCGGGCTCAGTTCTATCCGTTTTTATCCGGAAAGGCTCCCTCCATGGTCTCAAGCAGGTTTTTCACGATGCGTCCGGTGAGTCCCCACACGGCGTGGCCCTCCCAGCGCCAGATTGGGACCTCCAGCTCGCCCGCCTCCCAGCCATAGGAGGGCGGAACTCCCACCGCGTCGTAGGGAAAGTCCAGCGGAACATGGGGCTCCAGCGTATAGACGTGAATCTCCGGCGGATGGCTCAGAAAAAATTCCAGCGGCACGGTAAAAGTCTCCCTCACCTCCGCCTCGGAGGGCCGCAGAGCATGAAGCCCCGCATTGTCCACCAGTCCCGGCACCGGCTGAAGAGAGAACTTCCCCGGCTGACAGAGATAGTCTGCCCGGCCCAGCAATTGAATGTGGGCCGAGGGGATATGAAGCTCCTCCTCCGTCTCCCGCAGGGCGCACTGCTCTGCCGTCTCCTCCGGCTCCATCCGGCCGCCGGGGAAACAAACCTGGCCGCCCTGGCGGCGCAGCGACGCGGATCGGACCTCAAAGAGAAGATGCAGCCCATCCTCTTTTTCCACAAAGGGGCACAGTACCGCGTATTCATATTTCCGCCCCAGCAGTCCCGGCACGCGGTCCCGCCACAGGGTTTTCAGCGTCTCAGAGTTCATCCCAGCAAAAAGGAAAGGGCCTGCCGCTGATTTTCAATGTCTACCGACGGCACCGCGGGGGCATACTCCCCATCAAGGGACCAGGGCAGCTCCTCCTCCGTTTCCACATGGACGGAGGACACATGGCGAAACACCAGCCCGCCCTGATCATACTGCTGATTCAGCAGTGCGAGGATGAGGTTGTTCAGATCGATAGCCGTCTTTGGGCTGGGGATCAGCAACATTTCAAATTTCCCGTCGTCCAGAACCACCCGTTCCGGGTCCAGCTTCATCAGTCCGCCGATGGAGGTGGAGTTGCAGACCGCACCGAACAGATACTCCCCGTCCAGCGTCTCTCCGTCGGCGGTCATCCGGATTCGATAGGGACGCAGGGTATTCAGGTCCTTCATGCCCTCCAGAATATAGGCAAAGTGCCCCAGCGCGTTTTTTGCGGCCTGGGACGCGGCATAGGAGCTGCGCACAAAGGCCCCGAAGGAGGCCACGTACACAAAATACCGCTGGTTCCACCTTCCGATGTCCAGCTTTTGCGTCTCGCCGGCCATGGCGGTCTGAGCCGCCCGGGCGGGGTTGGCGGAGATGTGAAGACAGGCGGCAAAGTCATTGGTGCTGCCATGGGGCAGATAGCCCAGTACCGGCGGCTTTTCCAACCGCATCAGCCCGGAAATGGTCTCGTTCAGTGTGCCGTCCCCGCCCACGCAGACGACCGTGTCATATTTTGCCCCCTCAGCCGCGGCAGTTTCCGTGGCGTCTCCGGGACCGGCAGTATTATGAAGCTTCACCAGGTATCCCGCATCTGAGAAGACGCCCAGCGCGTCAAACAGCGGCCCTCTGGACTGGGTCTTTCCCGAGCGCGGATTCACAATCAGAAGCATTTTTTTATCTTTCATCGCGGAGCCTCCTGCTCATACTGCCGTAAAGAACCTGTAAATTGTTTAAAATCGACCGTATTTCAGCCGTGTGGAACAGTATAACACGTCCGGCGCGGTATTGCAATTCTCTTTCCCTCCGTGTTACAATATCAGAAAGTGCCGCGTAATACGCGGAAAATTGAAGGAGGCGAGGCGCGTGCGGCAGAGCAGATACTGGAAGGTGGGCGTCACCGTGTTTTTGACCGCGGCGGCGATCCTTCTGTTTTACGATGTGCTCTTCGGTCAGCGGGCCGCGGTGGTACTGGTCTCCCAGCTGTTTGCGGCTTTGGAACCAATTATCTACGGAGCCATGATCGCCTATCTGCTGGCCCCCATGGTGGATTTTTTTGACCAGCTTATTTCTCCCAATCAGATGGCTGCCGCCAAGGGCGGCGGACGCTTTCGCTCCCCCGGAGTCCGGGCGGCGAGTCTGGTGCTGACGTGGATCGTCATTGCCGGCTTTGCCTATCTGCTGCTGAGCTTTTTACTGCCGCAGGTGTACAAAAGTATCCTGCGTCTGTTCAGCAACATGGAGACCTATTACAATACGATCAACACCTGGATCACCGGACTTCTGGAACAGAATCCGTCTCTTGAAGGCTGGGTAATGGATCAGTTGAGCGCCTATTATGAGGATCTGTCCAGCCTGATTACCAATCAGGTCCTGCCTCAGGCGCAGCAGCTGATGTCCGCCGTGGGCGGCGGCGTCGTGTCGGCGCTGGGCTTTTTAAAAAACCTGCTGATCGGCATTATCGTCTCCGTTTATCTGCTGGCCACTAAGGAGCGCTGCGCGGCTCACTGCCGCAAGCTGGTATGCGGATTGTTCCGTCCCTTCCAGGCAACTTGGATTTTTCGGGCCGTGGGAACGGCGGACCGCATCTTCAGCGGATTTGTCCGGGGAAAGCTGCTGGACTCCCTCATCATCGGGATTCTCTGTTTTGTTTTTTCCAGCATCTTCAACTTCCCCTATGCGCCGCTGGTGTCCGTCATTGTGGGCGTCACCAATATTATTCCTTTCTTCGGTCCGTTCCTGGGCGCTATCCCCAGTCTGTTCCTGATCCTGCTAGACTCTCCCATCAAGGCGCTGTACTTTCTCATTTTCATTTTGGCCCTTCAGCAGGTGGACGGCAACATCATCGGCCCCAAGATTCTGGGGGACCGGACGGGACTTTCCAGCCTCTGGGTCATTATCGCGATTTTGGTGGGCGGCAGCTTCTTCGGCGTGCCGGGAATGTTTTTTGCCGTACCGGTGTTCGCATGCTTCAATACCTTTGTGGACTTTTGTATAAACTGTCGGTTGAAAAAGCGGGGTATGCCCACATCGGTCTCCGCCTATCAGGGCAAAACGCCGAAGCCAGAGGAAAAGACGCCGAAAGATTCCGGGAAACTGTAAAATTTCCTTGCAATCAGCGGAAATATCGTGTACAATACGGCCTTGCGGGAGCGTTATTTTTATGACAAACCCGCAGGGCCCCTTTTTTGGGACAAAAACTGAATAGGAGCCAAAAATTTTTCAACCCGGTCGACCCATTGGGCGGCCAGGGGAAGGAGAAAGCATGAAAAAACGTATTTTGGCAGGGCTTCTGGCGACACTTCTGTGCGCCGCACTCTCCGGTTGCGGAGGCGGCAGCGGGGAGAGCAGTACGTCGGGAGCGCAGAGCAGCGCGGGCAGCGCGAGCCCGGGGTCCACGGCAGATTCCATCACCGTGGGCATCGCACAGGATTTAGACGAAAGCCTTGACCCACACCTTACGGTATCGGCAGGGACCAGAGAAGTCATGTTCAACGTATTTGAGGGGCTGGTAAAGCCCACTCCTGACGGAGATCTGATCGACGCGGTCGCCAGCCACCACGAGGTATCCGCTGACGGAACGGTTTACACCTTCACTTTGCGAGACGGTGTGAAGTTCCATAACGGCGCGGCGGTGACAGCGGACGATGTGGTCTGGTCCATCGAACGCTGCGCCGACACCAGTGAGGGGAAAACCCCCTTGGTGGAGGCGTTTTCTAATATTCAGTCGGTGAAGGCAACCGACGAGAAAACGGTGGTCATTACCCTGAAAGCGCCGGACAGCGAATTTTTGGCGTCTCTCACCGCCGCCATTCTTCCCGCAGATTACGACCAGCAGGCAACGGCTCCCATTGGCACCGGCCCCTTCAAATTCGTCTCCCGTACGAATGGGGATTCCATTGTTCTGGAGCGGTTTGACGACTACTGGGGTGAAAAGCCGGAGCTGAAAACCGTGACCTTCAAGATTTTTGAAAGCGGAGACGCGATGATTCTGGCCCTTCAGAGCGGGGCCGTCGACCTGTGCGCTCATCTCACCGCCACGCAGACGGCGCAGCTGAAAGACGGCTTTCAGATTCTGGACGGCACGATGAATCTGGTGCAGGCGCTGTACCTGAACAATGCGGTGAAGCCTTTGGACGACGTGCGGGTGCGGCAGGCCCTGTGCTATGCCGTGGATAAGCAGCAGGTCATTGATCTCGCCACCGACGGCACCGGCGCCGCCTTGGGCTCCAGCATGTATCCCGCCTTCGCCAAGTATTTTGACGACTCCCTGACCAACTACTATGCCCAGGATGTCGAAAAGGCCAAATCCCTTCTGGCGGAGGCCGGATATCCCAACGGCTTTGACCTGACCATCACCGTCCCCTCCAACTACCAGCCCCACGTTGACACCGCTCAGGTGCTGGTGGAACAGCTGAAGGCCGTCGGCGTCAATGCGAAAATTGAACTGGTGGACTGGAACACTTGGGTCAGTCGGGTTTATACCGACCGGGATTATCAGTCCACGGTGGTGGGCGTGGACGCCAGCAGCATGACTGCCCGGGCCATGCTGGAGCGGTTTACCTCCACCTACGGCAAAAACTTCATCAACTACAACAACGCGGACTACGACGCCCTGTTCCAGAAGACCCAGCTGGGCGCCGCCGCCGGTGACGATACGGCGCAGGTGGACCTCTACAAGCAGATGGAGAAAAATCTGACGGAGAACGCCGCCAACGTATATCTCCAGGACCTGGGCGACCTGGTGGCCATCCGCAGCGGCCTTACCGGCTATCAGTTCTATCCCATTTACGTGATGGACCTGTCCGGCGTGAAGGCCGGATAAACCGGCTAAAATTCCATACGCCTATAAATAGAAAGGAGGCGACGGCCGTGAAATACGCAGTGAAAAAATTTTTGATGCTGCTGCTGACCATGGTCGCCGTCTCCTTTCTGGCCTTCGCGGCGTTTCAGTTGGTGGCGGGGGACCCTGCCACCGATCTGCTGGGCACCGAGGCCACGCCGGAAAAGGTGGCGGAGCTGCGGCATGAGATGGGGCTGGACCGTCCCTTCCTCGTCCAGTACGGCAGCTGGCTTTATGGCTTTGTCACCGGCGACCTGGGCGAGTCCTACTCCGGCGGACCGGTTGCGGACCTGCTGGCGGCCCGTTTGCCGGTGACGCTGGCGCTGAGCCTGATGACCTTCGCGCTGACGGTGCTGCTGGCCCTGCCGCTGGGGCTTCGCTCCGTCCGGTACGGCGGCGGGGTCCGGAGCGCGGTTTACACGGTGGTCAATCAGTTTGTCATGGCTCTGCCCCCCTTCTTTACCGGCATCCTGCTGACATGGCTGTTCAGTATCTCACTTCACTGGTTTCGCCACGGCGCATATCCCGGCTTTGCAGTAAACGTGGGCGGCTCCCTCTGGTATCTGTTGTTCCCCGCCGCCGCCATTGCCATACCCCGCATCGCCCAAACCGTGCGGATGCTCCGCAGCACCGTGCTGACGGAGATGGACAAGGACTATGTCCGCACCGCTATCGCCCGGGGCAATGACCGCCCTGGGGTTTTGTACCGCCATGTGCTGAAAAACTCACTGGTGCCCGTGGTGACCTTTCTGGCCCAGACCATGGCCGAGATTGTGGCGGCCAGCATCGTGGTGGAGCAGGTATTCAGCCTGCCGGGACTTGGGCGGCTGCTGCTGACGTCGATCGGAAGCCGGGATTACCCCACGGTACAGGCCATCGTGGTCGTACTGGCGCTTTGGGTGGTACTGGCAAACACCGTGGCGGACCTTGTGAACCGGTGCATTGACCCAAGGCTTGGAGGTGCGCGGACATGAAAACGCTCAAAAAAGTCGTCCGGGACCATCGGAACGGTTGTTTTCTGGCGGGCTGCATTATCACCGGCGTTTTGCTGGCTCTGATCCTTCTGGGCGCGGTGTGGACGCCCTATGACCCCGCCGCCATGAGCGGCAGCGAAAAGCTGATGGGGCCGTCCTTCGCCCACCTCTTTGGAACGGACAACTTTGGTCGGGACATCTTCAGCCGCGTTCTCAAGGGAGCCGGCGTCACGGCTCTGGTAGCCGCGGGCACGGTGGTCATCGGCGCGGTGTGCGGCACCTTGATCGGCGCTCTCACCGGCTATTTCGGCGGCGCGGTGGACGAGCTGCTCATGCGGTTCAACGACACCATCACCGCCTTTCCCAGCATCCTTTTGGCGCTGTTGTGCGTCACTGTTTTCGGCTCCGGGAAGTATCAGGTTTTGCTGGTTCTGGGCATCGTGTTCATCCCCAGCTTCGCCCGCATCGCCCGGACGGCGTTCAGCTCCCTGCGGGACGCGAACTTTGTTCAAAGCGCCCGGCTCATGGGGGCAAAGCCCGCCCGCATTCTCTTTGTCCATATTCTGCCCAACACGCTCCACGTTCTTCTGCCCGCCGTCACCATCGGCTTCAACAACGCGGTGCTGGCGGAGGCGTCCATGAGTTTTTTGGGCCTTTACGGTCAGCCGCCCGACGCCTCTCTCGGCGCGCTTTTGTCAGAGGCGCAGGGGATGCTGGCCTCCGCCCCGTGGTACGCCCTCTGCTCCGGCGGGGTGCTTGTGGGGCTGATTTTCGGGGTGGGCCTGATCGGAGAGGGGCTTCAAGATGGAAAGGGGGAGCGAAATGCTTGAGATTCGCGACCTCCATGTGAAATTCCACAGCCGCAGCCGCGAGGCGGTGGCCGGCGTTTCCCTCTCCATTGCCGACGGGGAGATTTTGGGCCTTGTGGGGGAATCCGGCTCCGGGAAATCCGTCACCGCCATGTCCGTGGCAGGCCTTCTGCCCCGGAAGCAGTGCGATTACTCCGGGGACGTTTTGCTGGACGGCGCGGATTTGCTCCACGCGGACCGCTCTGTCCTGCGAAAAATTCAAGGCCAGGAGATCGGCGTGGTTTTTCAGGAGCCCCAGTCCAGTCTGGACCCGCTGATGAAAGTGGGGAAGCAGGTGGAGGAGTGCCTGTACCTCCACACCGACCTGACGAAAGCGGAGCGCCGTGCCCGCGCCCTCGCCGCCATGACGGCGGTGGAGCTGCCGAACCCGGAAACGCTCTACGACAAGTATCCCCACGAGCTGTCCGGGGGAATGCTCCAGCGGGCCATGATCGCCGCCGCCGCGGTGACCCACCCGAAGCTGCTGCTGCTGGACGAGCCCACCACCGCGCTGGATGTGACGATTCAGGCCCAGATTCTGGAGCTTTTGAAAAAGCTGAACCGGGAATACGGCATGTCCATGCTGTTCATCTCCCATAATCTGAACGTGGTCCGCAAGCTCAGCTCCCGCGTGGCGGTGATGCAAACCGGCGTCATCGTGGAGACCGGAGCTACGGAGAATGTCTACGCCAACCCTCAGCATCCTTACACAAAAAAGCTGGTTGCTGCCATTCCCACCCGTAAAAGGGGAAATTTTTGATTGCATTTCGCAATATTTTTTCAGAAATATTGCGCCTTGTATTCGCCAAGAGCGCAATTTGGGAGAAAGGGGCCGTGTTATGACCGATGAACTGACCTTGTCCGTCCGCCATCTCACCTGCGGTTACCGGGCGGGAGGCGGGCTGCTTGGAAAGACTGTCCGGCAGGAGGTCCTGCGG
>JAEWYA010000169.1 GCA_023395775.1 Bacillota bacterium | reverse complement strand
TTGCCACACTGGGTCTGATTTGCGGCGCGGCGGTTTTTGGCGCGGGCATCATCGTGAAGTTTAAGCCGTATATTCTGGGCCGGTTCGCAACCTGGGGCCACGCGTGGCAAAACGCGGACCTGGGCGCGGCCTATCAGCAGACCCGGACCATGTCGGCCGCGGCCAGCGGCGGCCTTGTGGGCATGGGAGCCGGGAACGGCTGGCTCCACCGAGTTCCCGCGGGGGACACCGATCTGGTATTCGGCATGCTGTGCGAGGAGTGGGGCCTTGTAATCGCGGTGCTGGCTGTGGCGTCCATCGTGACGCTGGCTGTGTTCGCTGTCCGGGCCTGCCGGGTGGGGCGGTCCAGCTTTTATATCATCGCCGCCTGCGCCGCCGGGTCGCTGCTGGTGTTCCAGACCTGCCTGAACGTCTTCGGGTCCGTGGATATCCTGCCTCTTACAGGCGTGACGCTGCCTTTTGTCTCCAACGGAGGGTCCGCCATGATGTCGGCGTGGGGCCTGTTGGCCTTTTTGAAGGCCACGGACACCCGGGAAAACGCCAGCTTTGCCATCCGGCGCGGACCCGGCCGAAGGCTGACGGAGGAGGCCCGCCGCCGGACGGAACCGGTGCGGGAGGACGAATTCCGCAAGGAGGAGGGCCGCCATGAGGAAAATTGAGAAGCGGGCGTTCGTGTGCTTGGCTCTGGCGGGACTGCTGCTGCTGGGCATGACGTTCTTCGTGGGAGAGTTTCTGATCAAGGGCGGAAGCTGGGTTTCCTCGGCGTTTAACCGGCATCTCTACAACAACGACGGCGTTCTGACCAGCGGCACGGTGCTGGACCGGGATGGGGACGTTCTCAGCGCCGTGGACGAAAACGGAAACCGCACCTATTACCAGGACGAGACGGTCCGCAAGGCCACGCTCCACGCCGTGGGCGATTTGCAGGGCAACATCGGCACCGGTGTGCTGAATGCTTTTGCCGACAAGCTGACGGGGTATGATCTTGTCAACGGCGCGTTTTCGGCACATCAGGGAAACACGATGTATCTGACCATAGACGCCCGGTACAATTACGAGGCGTATCAGGCTTTGAACGGCCATGCCGGGACGGTGGCGGTATACAATTACAAAACGGGAGAGATTCTATGCATGGTCTCCGCGCCCAGCTATGACCCGCTGAATGTCCCCTCAGATATTCTGGACAGCGACCGGTACAAGGGCGCGTATTTGAACCGGTTCCTTTCCTCCACATTCACGCCGGGCTCCGTTTTCAAGACCGTGACCGGGGCGGCGGCCATTGAAAAACTCAAGGACTACGACACCCGGACCTGGAATTGCCAGGGCTCGGTGAAGATTGGGAACGACACCATTGTCTGCTCTGGTACCCACGGCGAGGAGACGTTTGAGCAGGCTCTGGCCAATTCCTGCAACGTGGCGTTTGCGGAGATGGCGGTGGAACTGGGGGCGGACACGCTGGCGTCCTACACGGAAAAGGCGGGGCTGACGGACAGCTATTCCGTCAGCGGCCTCCCCACCGCCAAGGGGACCTTCGATTTCGACGGAATTACCGATGACCAGCTGGGCTGGGCCGGCGTGGGGCAGTTCCACGACGCGGTGAATCCCTGCGCCCTCATGGTCTATATGGGAGCCATTGGAAACGGCGGCAGCGCCGCCGTGCCGAAGCTGATTTTAAAGACGCGGGACACGCTGGGCCTTCCCACCTCGCTGAATCTGACCCACCACACCGGGCGGCTCATCAGCGCAAAGACCGCTGAAATCCTTTCGGAGCTGATGGCCAACAACGTGACCGTGACCTACGGAACGGATCGCTTTCCAAATATGGATATCTGTGCCAAATCCGGCACGGCGGAGGTGGGCGGCGGCAAGAAGCCCAACGCCTGGTTTGCGGGTGTGCTGCGGGGGGATGACACGCCTTATGCCTTTGTGGCGATGGTGGAAAACGGCGGCGGCGGTGCGTCCGTTGCCGGAACGGTGGCGGGCAAGGTGCTGAGCGTAATCGTCAACGGATATTCATAGTATTTCCGATTTAAAAGCGTGGAGGCTGATTTTTAAACGGTAATACATGGACGAATTTTTAAAGAAAGGACGGCGCGGCCGGGCGATTTCCAACCAGAAGTTTTGAATTGAAAATCAATATGGGGAAGCGCTGCGCCGTGCTGGAGATTTTGGACCGGGGAGTCAGAAATGAAGGAAAATTTTACAAATAAAAAACGGCTGATGGACGCCGGGAGCATTGTTTCCGCCGCCGGTCTGGCGTTCTATTTTCTGGGGCAGGGACTGAGTCTGCCGAGGCTCGTCACCGGAATTGTGACTGCGGCGGCGACGCTGCTGTCTTTTGGGACGCTGTTTTTGATGATTGCCTGCCGTCAGGATGGCGGAAAGGCTGTGATCTCCGGCAACCGCCTGGTGGGGCAGGGTTCGCTGACGGTGCTGTTGGCGATGGCCTTGGCGGTTATGCTGAAGGAATTCGGTTTTCTCCAGTAAAAGAAAGAATTGCCGTGTGGCGGCGATCAATCCCATATAAGAAAGCCGAGGGGCAGATTTTTAATCTGCCCCTCGGCTTTTGTGATCTTACCACACCAATGTGGAGAAATAGTCCTCAACGGTTTCTGCACGGCGGATCAGCTCTGTGGAGCCGTCCTCCCGCAGAAGAAGCTCAGCGGAGCGGAGCTTACCGTTGTAGTTGTAGCCCATGGAGAAGCCGTGGGCCCCGGTATCATGGATGACCAGCAGGTCACCCCGGTCGATCTTGGGAAGCATCCGGTCAATGGCAAACTTGTCGTTGTTTTCGCACAGACCGCCCACAACGTCGTACTTGTGGTCGCAGGGGGCGTCCTCCTTGCCGGAGACGGTGATATGGTGATAGGACCCATACATGGCGGGGCGCATCAGGTTGCAGGCGCAGGCGTCCACGCCGATATATTCCTTATAAATGTGCTTTTCGTGGACAGCCCGGGTAATCAAATGGCCGTATGGTGCCAGCATGAACCGGCCCAACTCGGAGCAAAGCGCCACGTCGCCCATCCCGGCGGGGACCAGCACTTCTTCATAGACCTTTCGAACGCCCTCGCCGATGGCGGCGATGTTGTTTTCCGGCGCGTCCGGGAGATAGGGAATACCCACGCCGCCGGAGAGGTCAATGAACGTGATGTGGCAGCCTGTCTCCTCTTTCAGCTCTACCGCCAGCTGGAACAGGACCTTGGCGAGAGCCGGAAAGTATTCGTTGGAAAGCGTGTTGGAGGCCAGGAACGCGTGGAGTCCGAACTCCTTGGCGCCCTTAGCGCGCAGCAGCTTATAAGCCTCGGCGATCTGGGCGCGGGTCATGCCGTACTTCGCGTCGCCGGGGTTGTCCATCACCTGAAATCCCTCCCGGGTCTCGCCCAGCGTGAACACGCCGCCGGGATTGTACCGGCAGCAGACCTTTTCGGGGATATGGCCGATGGATTGCTCCAGAAATTCCACGTGGGTGATATCGTCCAGATTGATAATGGCTCCCAGCTTATCGGCCAATCTGTATTCCTCGGCGGGGGTATTATTGGAGGAAAACATAATTTCTTCGCCCCGGATGCCGCATTTGTCGGACATCAGCAGCTCCGTCAAAGAGGAACAGTCGCAGCCGCAGCCCTCCTCATGGAGGAGCTTCAGAATCGCGGGGGTGGGAGTGGCCTTCACGGCGAAATACTCCCGGAAGCCGCGGTTCCATGCGAAAGCGGTTTTCAGCCGCCGGGCGTTCTCCCGGATACCCCTTTCATCATAGATGTGGAAAGGCGTGGGGTACTGGGCTATGACGGCGTCCAGCTGGTCTTTTGTTACAAAGGGCTTTTTCATTGGGAAACCTCACAATTTAATTCAAGTCCGTTCATTAAAGAACATTCCTATTTTAATGCGGATATAACAGGGATGTCAAGGAAAAACGCGAAGTATGACGAATTTGATAAATTTTTCTTCATATATCGGTTTCTTCTATGAAAGTTACGTTATGTATCGAAATCAACGGTTGAAATTCCCCCTTTGTGCGCCTACAATGAAAGGCGAAAAAGAGCGGCCCTAAATGGGCGAAAGGAGCGGTCGTATGGAAAAGATAACGGTCAACGCGGTGGGAGAGGCCTGCCCCATCCCTGTGGTCAGGGCTACAAAGGCCATGCAGACCATGAAAGAGGCCGGAACGCTGGAAGTTTTGGTGGACAACGACCCTGCGGTACAGAACCTGAGCCGTATGGCGGCGGGACATCACTTCTCCGCCAAGGCGGAGGAGCGGGGAAACGGCGTCCGCGCCGTGGTGATCGACGTGACCGGCCCGGTGAGTCCCATCGTGCTGGACGCGGCGGACTATGCCTGCGACCTGCCCCCCTCCGGTGATTTTGTGGTGGCGGTGGACACCGACGCCATGGGCCGTGGCAGCGACGAGCTTGGGAAGACGCTCCTGAAAGGTTTTTTGTTTGCGGTGAGCCAGCTTCCCAGTCTTCCCAAAACCATTTTGTTTTATAACGGCGGCGCGCATTTGACCTGCAGCGGGTCCACCTCGCTGGAGGATCTGAAGAACATGGCGGACAAGGGTGTGGATATCCGCACTTGCGGCACCTGCCTGAATTTTTATGGGCTGACGGATCAGCTGGCGGTGGGCGGCGTTACCAATATGTATGAGATCGTGGAGACGCTGGCCAAGGCTGGGAAAGTGATTAAGCCGTGATCTATCTGGATAACGCCGCTACCACCCGGCCCAAGCCTCCCGCAGTGGGACAGGCCATTCTGGCTGCGCTGGAGGGCTTTGGCAACAGCGGTCGGGGCGCCCACGACGAAGCTTTGACCGCTGCACGGACGATTTACGACGCCAGAGAAAAGCTGGCTGCGCTGTTTGGCTGCGAAAGGCCGGAACGGGTATGCTTTGCCCAAAACTCCACGGAGGCGCTGAACGCGGCCATTACGGGCCTGTTCGGACCCGGCGACCACGTGATTTCCACGGACCGGGAGCACAACTCCGTCCTCCGACCGTTGTACCGACTGCGGGCGCAGGGCGGAGAAGTGGATTTCGTCCCCGCTGACCGGCAGGGGCAGATTGATTACGCGGATTTTGAAAAACTGCTGAGGCCCAACACCAAGGGTGTGGTATGTACTCATGCCTCCAACCTCACCGGCGACGTCACGGATCTTGCCCGGGTGGGAGATTTTTGCCGAGCCCACGGTCTGGCGTTTGTTTTGGACGCATCCCAGACGGCGGGGCTGCTGCCGATACACATGGCGGCCCAAGGTATTGGCGTGGTGTGCTTCACCGGGCACAAGAGTCTATACGGCCCGCAGGGGACCGGCGGACTGTGTGTGGGCGCGGGCGTGGAGCTCCGGCCCTTCAAGGTGGGAGGCACCGGTGTGCAGAGCTTTTCTG
>JAEWYA010000101.1 GCA_023395775.1 Bacillota bacterium | reverse complement strand
TCCACCCGCTGGTCAAAGCACTGGTACAGGGCGTTGCCCCAGGTCTTCTCAGCGCTGTCCGCCAGCTCCACGCCCATGGCCTTCGCGGCGGCAACGGCCTCCACGTCGTCGGAGATGGCGCCGAAATCAATGCCCACGTACTGCTTCACCGCTTCGATCATGGTCAGGCGGGGCCAGCCGGGGGTCAGGTCAATCTTTTCACCCATCCACTCCACTTCGTAAGTGCCCAGAATTTCTTTCGCGGCGGAGGAGAGCAGTCCTTCAGCCACGTCCATCATTCCATGGAAGTCGCTATACGCCTGATAGAGCTCCACGCTGGTGAATTCCGGGTTGTGTTTGGGGTCCATGCCCTCGTTGCGGAAGATGCGGCCGATCTCATAGACCCGGTCCATCCCGCCCACGATCAGCCGCTTCAGCGGCAGCTCGGTGGCGATACGCATGTACATGTCGATATCCAGCGTGTTGTGGTGGGTCACAAAGGGGCGAGCGGACGCGCCGCCGGATATGGTGTTCAGAACGGGGGTCTCCACCTCGATATAGCCCAGGTTGTCCAGATAGTTACGCATGTGCTTGATGAGCTTCGACCGGACCACAAAGGCCCGCTTGACCTCCGGATTCACGATCAGGTCCACATACCGCTGGCGATAGCGCAGCTCCCGGTCCTGAAGTCCGTGGAATTTTTCCGGCAGAGGCAGAAGGGCCTTGGACAGGAGCACGATATCCTTGGCCCGGACGCTCATCTCACCCCGCTGGGTGCGAAATACCTCGCCGTCCACGCCCACAATGTCGCCAATGTCGTATTTTTTGAATTTCTTATAGGTATCCTCGTCCATCTCGTCCTGCCGGGCGTAGAGCTGGATGCGGCCGTCCCGGTCCTGCAAATCGCAGAAGCTGACCTTGCCCATGCCGCGCTTGCTCATGAGGCGGCCGGCGATCTTCACGGGCTTGCCCTCCAGGGCATCAAAGTTGGATTTGACCTGCTCACTGGTGACGTCCCAGTCGAATCGGGTACGCTGAAACGGGTCCTCGCCCGCGGCCTGGAGCGCCGCCAGCTTCTCCCGGCGGACCCGGGTCTGCTCACTCAGGTCCAGCTCAGGCTGCTGGCTTGTCTTCTGTTCAGCCATGTCGTTCTCCTTACCGCTCAATTTTCTGCACCACATAGGTGATGCTGCCGCTGGGGGCCTCCACGGTGACGGCCTGGCCTTCCTTCGCGCCCATGAGGGCCTTGCCGAAAGGGGACTCCTCAGAGATGATGCCGTTCATGGGATCGGACTCCTGAGAGCCCACGATCTTATAGGCCATCGGCAGCACATTGCCAGCTCCGTCCGCCACAGTGACCTTGCAGCCGATGGTGACGGCGTCGTTATCCGCCGCGTTTTCGTCCACCACCACGGCATGCTGAAGAATCTCCTCCAGCTCCGCGATGCGGGAGTACAGCTTGCCCTGCTCGTTTTTCGCCTCGTCATATTCACTGTTCTCGCTGAGATCGCCGAAGCCGCGGGCAATTTTGATCTGCTCCGCCACCTCGTCGCTGCGGGTGGTTTTCAGATAATTCAGTTCCGTTTGCAGTTCGTCGAGGCGAGCCTGGCTCATTCTGTATTCGTTGCTCATCGGTACAAGTCCTTTCCGTTCTTCTATATTTTCCTTATGGGTGCCCACAAGGACTCCAGCTTAGTCATGACACAATATTATAGATTTTCCCATGCGCAATGTCAAGCGGTTTGCCCGGAAACCCCGGCCCGGTTCAATAATGGATGCGGCTGGGAGATGGAAGCGAACATCAGATTGCTCCCGTGTCTTATAATAACAGCACTTTTGCGAGGCTCTTCTGCGGGCCTGCTCAATGAACAGGGATCGGTGGCGTGGTTGGGTCCCGCGGGTCACGCTTTACCCCGCAGTTCCCGAAGACACGCCGCCAGCAGTCCTGCGGCGGGGGGAGCCAGCCATAGGTTGCCCTTGCTTTCGTGCATCAGCCAGACAAGCCCACCGCAGAGGAGTGCTGCGCATGCAAAGCCCACAAGCCGCGCCGTTTTTTCTCCTGCCGCCGGTCCAAAGCGCCACGCGACCAGCAGCTCCAGCGCCTGACCGCCGTCCAGCGGGCGGATGGGCAGCAGATTAAAGGCGCCCAGCGCCAGATGTGTGCCGGCTGCGGCGTAAAGCCCCGGTATAGAGTGAGCCGGAACGGTCAGCACGGCGGCACACAGCAGGTTTGTAAGCGGCCCCGCCAGCAGCGCCAGCAGCTCCGCGCCGTAGCTCAGCCCGCTCCGTTCCGCCTCCATCACCGCGCCCAGCGCACCGAGTCTCACGCTCCGCACCGGCGCGCCGAAGAGCCGCAGAACAAGGAGGTGCCCCAATTCATGCAGAATCGCCGCGGACAAGATCAGTGCCAGCGGTCTGAACCCGCTTTCCAGCGCGAACCACGCCGATAGCAGCAGAAATCCCCCGGAAACGCGTACCGGTCCATCAAGACAGCGAGACATAGTAGACGGGGTCCAGATATGTGTCTCCGGCGTGAAGCTCAAAGTGCAGGTGCGGCCCTGTGGCTTCTCCGGTCTGGCCCACCTCTCCAATTTTTTGTCCCTCCTTCACCGCGCTGCCGGAGGAGACAGTAATTCGGCTGCAATGGGCGTACAGTGTGGAAAAGCCGCCGCTGTGGTCCACGATGATGTATTTTCCATAGCTGCTGCTTTCACCCACAGCCGTTACAGTGCCGTTGGCAAAGCAGTCGATGGCGGTTCCCTCGTCGGCGGCGATGTCCAGACCGTAATGAAACTTTTCATCTCCCTCGATGGGATGCTCCCGGTAGCCAAAATCCGATGACACGGTACCCATCACCGGCGTGCAGTAATCGAAGCCCAGCACTTTTTGCTCCATACTTACATTATCCGGCAGGGTCTGGCTGGAATATAAAATATAGGAGAGTTTTTGCGCGCTGCCTGTCTTTGATTGCGGGTTTGCCTCCGGTTCCGCGTCCGCTCCGGAGGAGGGTGAAACTTCGGACGGAGTTTCAGATGAGGTTTCCAACTTCGGTGCGTCCTGAAGAGGTGGAGCAGTCAGCCAGCTGTCGCTGGATTTCAGCTGGCCGTGGATCGCAAGGCTTCCGGGTTGGGCCACGTCCTCGACCACGCCGGTGGGAACCGCAGCGGCGTCTTCCGGGTGGAACACGGACTGGTACAGATCTTCCCATCCGCCGTCTTCCTCTCCGGCAAACATTCGGCCCACGGCGGAGAATACCTCTGTCACGTCCACGCTGCGTTCCAGCGCGCCGCCCACGTGCTGGCTGAGCCACTGGACCCGGGCGGGCAGCAGGAGCTTTACCGCCACCAGCAGCACGAAAACCGTGCCGCAGACCAGAAACTGGGCTAGCCGCCGCTTTTCCGCGCCGGATAATGGCTGCGATGCCTTTCGCCTTCCTGTTCGATACCCTGTCCGATTGCTGTACATCTGGCTGATCTTCTGTCCGGTCTGCCGCGACGTCATCCGTCCCGCCTCCTCTCATATTTTTCCCACTGTATGCGTATTTTGCGGGAAGTATGAACGATTTTGCTTGACAAATGGACGGATTTTTCCTATAATACAAACTGTTGCAGCAAACGTGGTGAAGTCTGGCGGCATACATGGGCTGGAAACAGGGATGTGCCTAACCACAAGCCATAAAGATGCTTTTCTAAAATCGAATATCCGGGTGTAGCGCAGTTGGTAGCGCGCATGGTTCGGGACCATGAGGCCGTGGGTTCAAATCCCGCCACTCGGACCATGCGGAGTGTCCTTATAGGATCTGAGTATCCTATCAAGGACACTCCGCTTTTTATGCGCAAAATTGCATCAGGCGGATTGTGCGGGGGCGTAGTTAAGTGCTACGCCCTTTCTTGTTTGCATCAGAATATCCGCCTCAGGGATTTTCCGGCGATCCGGCACATCAAACGTGCCGATGCAGTTATAATGGATTGTGACGCGCTGGGTGGTAACACCGTCCCCGTCCTTTTCGGCATGGTATACTTCAATGTGTTCGATCAGTTCCGTCACCATGTGTTTTGTGACCTTTGTGGCATTGGTGTACCGCCGGACGCTTTCAAGAAACTGGTCAACATCCATCCGCTTGCCCTTAGTCTTTTTCAGTTCCAGCTTGAGCGCCTTGATTTTCCCGGCGTTCTCGCCCTGTTCCTGTTCGTACCGTTTGGACATTTTGGAAAACCGGGCATCGTCGATCTTGCCGGACACATTATCCTCATACAGCCGTTCAAAGAGTACATCAAGTTCCTTATCCCGCGCCATCAGCCCATCCAGCTCACGCTGTTTCCGCGCCCGGTCATTTTCAGCGACCTTTGCGGAGCGCCCCATCATGGCCTTAATAAAATCGCCCTCGTATTCGTTGGCGAAACAGGCCAGACGGTTGACCTCGTACAGCACCACCTGCTCCAAGAAGTCCAGCCGGATATAGTGCGTAGCGGAGCATTTGCGAAGCCCGGAGTTATGGTTTTGGCAACTAAAAAACTTGATGTCGTGATTGCCTTGGTTGAAATGAAAGTTGAGATTGCCGCCGCACTCGGGGCATTTCAGCAGACCGGAGAACACGCTGGGCTCCTGCGAGACGGATGGCCTTTTGCGCCGTGTGCCGCTTTTGAGCGTCTGCACCTTTTCCCATGTAGGGCGGTCAATGATGGATTCATGCACATTGAGGAAGATCGCACGGTTTTCGTCCGGGTTTTCAATGCGGCGCTTCATCTTGTAGGACTTGGAGTAGCTTTTGAAGTTAATGACATCTCCGCAGTATTCCTGCAAGCCGAGAATTTTCTTGACCGTGGTGTGACCCCACTTGGTAGGCTCCAAAGTGCTTTTGGAACCGCTGCGGTTTGTTCCCTTGCTTCTCCAGTAGTAGGTGGGATTATAAATCCCGTCCCGCTCCAGCGCAGCGGCGGTTTCCGCAAGCCCATAGCCCTCCAGCGCCATGCCGTAGATGCGCTGCACCACAGCGGCGGCCTCCGGGTCTACCACCCAAAAACGGGGATCATCCGGGTTTTTCAGATACCCATAGGGCGGCTGGGAGAGCGGAACGCCGGAGTTGCCTTTCATTTTGTTGACGATCCGGCGCTTTTTCGAGATGTCTTTGGCGTAATACTCGTTCATGATATTTTTGAACGGAGTAAAATCATTTTCGCCGTCGTCGCTGTCCACACCGTCAGAAACGGCAATCAAGCGAATGTCGTGCTGCGGGAAAAACTCCTCGGTCAGTCTGCCGACTTCGATGTAATTGCGCCCCAGCCGGGAAAGGTCTTTCACGAACACCGCCGAAATGTAGCCCGCCTCGACTGCCTGTATCATTTTCTGAAAGCCGGGGCGTTTCATGGTCGTGCCTGTGATGCCGTCATCCACGAAGAACAAGGTATCCGTATAGCCTTTTTCCTTTGGAGAAGTCAAGAACAGTGCAGAGTATGAACACCCAAAATCTGCAGATTATGCGGCCAGGCCTCTGGCGGCCTGACGATACATGGCCGGCGGCAGACCGCCGGGGTTCGCAGTATAGATTCGCT
>JAEWYA010000083.1 GCA_023395775.1 Bacillota bacterium | reverse complement strand
GCGTGGATGGGAACGGACCAGCTGTGGCCCAGTTTCCGGCCCAGCAAACCGTAAATCTTCTCCGGCATGGGATCACACTTCCGCGTAGTTGCCCAGAAAGTGGAAGCTCTGGCAGCTGCGCTCCATCTCCTCCAGCATGGGCAAAACACCTGGGTCCTGCACAGAGGCCTCCAGTTCAATGAAGAAGATGAACTCAAAGTTCCCGCCGGTGACGGGGCAGCTCTCCAGCTTCGTCATGTTGATGCCCAGCGCCGCAGGTTTGGAGAGAATGTCATACAGCGCGCCAGGCTTGTTGTCGCAGGCGATAATGAGGTTGATGCGGCTGGCTCCGGCGTAGATGGCGGGGTCCTTCGTGATGCAGATAAAGCGGGTATAATTGTTGTCGCTGTCCTGCACGTCCTCCTTCAGAACGCTCAGACCGTACAGCTCAGCGCAGGGATGAGAGGACAGGGCCGCAACGTGGGGGTCCTTCTGCTCGGAGACCATTTTGGACGCGGTGGCCGTGTTGTCGCAGGGGATTATCCGCACGCCGGAAAGACTGTCCAGAAAGTGCCCGCACTGACCGATGGCCTGGGGATGGGAGTAAACTTCCGTCAGCTCCTCCAACTTTGCCCCCGGCAGACCCAGCAGCTCGTGGCGAATGCAAAGGCGGGTGCTGCGCACAATGGACAGGTGCCGCCGCTGAAGCAGATCGTACACCGTACGGACCGAGCCGTTGGAGCTGTTTTCAATGGGGAGTACTCCAAACTTGCAAAGGCCCGACTGCACGGCGGAGACCACCGCCTCAAAGCTTTTCACATAGACAATGTTCCCCCGGGGCAGCAGCCTGTCGCAGGCGGTCTGGGAGTTAGCGCCCTCCATACCCTGACAGGCGACAAGACCCGTTTGGGGGAAGACCTCATTCCCAGCGGCGAGAGAGGCGCGCACCTGTGCCGCCACCTGCGTAGGCGCGTTGATCAGCTCCGCCTGCCGCGCCCGGGAGAGTTGGAACAGTGTGGCAAACAGGTGATAGGCGTAGCGCTCCTTGTCTCCGGCTTCCGCCGTGACCCTTGCCAGAATCTCCCGCTCCCGCGCGCGGTTGGAAATGGGCAGTCCCTGTGCGCTCTTGGCGGCGGCAACATCCTCCGAGAGCGCCATGCGCTCCAGAAAAAGCTTCAGCAATTCCTCGTCCACCGAGTCAATTTTTTCCCGAATCTCAGAAAGTTCCATTTTTGGGCCTCCTTTTAATTTTGCTCCAAAAGAATATCCAGCAGCACCGTGGCCACCGCCGCCTCCACCACAGGAACGGCTCTGTGGGCGATGCAGGGGTCGTGCCGGCCCGGGACGACCAGCTCCGTCTCCTCCATACGGCTCAGGCGCACGGTCTGCTGGGGTCTTGCGATAGAGGGCGTGGGCTTGAACGCCGCCCGCAGAGTCAGCGGCATGCCGTTGGTGATGCCGCCCAGGATGCCGCCGCAGCGGTTCCGGACGGTCTCAATGCGCCCGTTGCGGATGCAGAAGGGATCGTTGTTGATGCTGCCCCGGAGCGCCGCGGACTCAAATCCCGCGCCAAACTCCAGCCCCTTCATGGCGGGGATGCCGAACAGGACCGCCGCCAGGCGGCTTTCCATCCCGTCGAATATGGGCTCCCCCAGACCGGCGGGCAAGCCGATGGCCGCGCACTCCACCACGCCGCCCACGGAGTCGCCCTCCTGCGAGGCGGCTAGGATGGCGCCCCTCATCCGCTGCCCGCAGATGTCGTCCAGAACCGGAAAAGGCTTTGCGGCCACTTCCTCAAAGAGAGCCGGCATGGGCCGGGAGGGAAAAGGAGTGTCCGACTCCTTCTCCACGGATAAAAGATGCGCGCCCACGTAAATGCCCCGCCGCGCCAGGATCTGCTTGGCGATCCCGCCGATCACGCACAGCGGCGCGGTGAGACGGCCCGAAAAATGGCCTCCGCCCCGCATGTCCGCCTTGCCGCCCCACTTGACCCAGGCGGTGTAGTCCGCGTGGCCGGGACGGGGAGTGTCCGCAAGAGACGCATAGTCTGCGGAGTGCTGATCCCGATTCTCAATCACCGCGCACAGAGGGGAGCCGCAGGTCACATTGTCCTGCAAGCCCGAAAGGAAAGCGGGTATGTCGGACTCCTGGCGCGGAGTGGAGAGCGCATCCTTTCCCGGTCGGCGGCGGGCCATGAAACGGGCCAATTCATCCATGTTGACGGACTCCCCGGCGGGCAGACCGTCCGCCACAACGCCGATGGCGGCTCCATGAGACTGGCCGAAAATACTGACGCGCAGGTGGTTTCCAAATTCAGACGCCATTCACGTCGCCTCCTAAAGCCAAATAGTCGTTGAAAAACGATGGGTAGGATTTATTGACTGCCTCCGCACCCAGAATCGTCACGGGACCGGTACAGCCTGCGGCGGCGATGGCCGCCGCCATCACGATGCGGTGGTCGCCCGCCCCGTCCACCGTGCCTCCCATGAGCCGGGGGACTCCGTGGACGGTCAGACTGTCCGTCCCCTCCACCGCCCGGCCGCCCAGAGCGTTCACCATGGCGGCGGTGGTTTTCAGCCGGTCGCTCTCCTTCAGCCGGAGACGGGCGGCGTTGGTCAGATGTGTGGTTCCCTGCCGCACCGCCGCCATTACTGCCAGCGGCGGTACCAGGTCGGGGCAGCCGGAGACGTCGATCTCCGCGTCGCCGGACCGGGATAAAATCCGAGCGTATTCCGCAACGGCCATGTCGCCCTGAGAGGAGAGAGGGTTCAGGCCGCCGATCCGGAGGTCACCACCCAGGACGTTGGCGGCGTACCAGAACGCGGCCTGAGACCAGTCGGCCTCCACAGAGGCGTCAAAGGGCTTGAAATACCCGGAGGAAACCTGACAGCGCCGTCGCTCCGGCTGAAACGATACCGAAACCCCGGCAGTACGCAGCGCCTCCACGGTCATGGCGATGTAGTCCGAGGACTCCAGAGCCGTGGTGCTGACGACGGTGCTGTCCCCGCCAAGCAGAGGCAGCGCGAACAGGAGTCCGGTAAAGAACTGACTGGATACGTTGCCGGGAAGCCGGTATTCTCCGTTGGAAAGAGAGCCTCGAACCGTAAGCGTACCGCCTTGAAGTTGGTAAAAAATTTTCTTTTCATCAAACAGGCCGAAATACGGCTTTTGGGGCCGCTCCATCAGGCGGCCTCGTCCGGTGAACACACCGCCGCCCGACGCCGCCAGAGCGATGGGAATCAGGAAACGGAGAGTGGAGCCGGATTCGCCGCAGTCAAAATGGGGCAATTCGCCTCCACGGACCGCCGATTTCCCGCCGATGCCCCGGACGCGCACGGCGTCTGATTCAATCTGTGCCCAGTGGCAGCCAAGAGTCGTGACGCACCGGAGCGTAGCCTCGATATCCTGAGACAGCGCCAAATTGCGGACGGTGCTGACGCCCTCCGCCAGCGCGGCGGCGATCAGCAGCCGGTGGGCCATGGATTTGCTGGGGGGCGGAGTGACCGTGCCGCTGAGGGGCCGGGGATTGATGCGCACATCCATCAGCGGTCCTCCCACCCGGCGGCAAAGATGGACTCCAGCTCCCCCACAGGAACGGTTTTCATCTCGCACTTGCCGATTTTCCGGGGAATCACCAGAGCGATTTCGCCGCCCCGGCGCTTTTTGTCCGCCAGCGCCGCCCGGGCGAGCGCCTGGGGGGAATACTCCGTCCCGGTAGGCAAGCCGCTTCGCCGGAGCACCGCGCAAATGCGCTTGGCGCAGGGTTCCTCCGTCCAGCCCAGAGTCTCCGCTGCCCGGGCGATGATCGAAAGGCCTGCCGCTACGGCGTGACCGTGGTGGATGGTGTAGCCGCTGCACTTTTCAATGGCGTGTCCGGCGGTGTGGCCCAAATTCAGTGTACGGCGCAGACCGTTGTCCAGCTCGTCCCGTTCTACCACGGAACCCTTGAACGTGATGCACCGGGCAACGATTTCACCGAGGTCCGGGGTCAGGTTGTCCGTGTCGAACAGGGCGAACAGCCCCTCGTCGGAGAGAACGCCGGTCTTAATGGCCTCGGCAGCGCCGTCCGCCCGCTCCAGCGGGGGAAGAGTCTTCAGACAGTCGGTGTCACACACCACGGCGGAGGGCTGAAGAAACAGCCCCGCCAGATTTTTTCCGCGCCGCAGGTCCACGGCGGTCTTGCCGCCCACGGAGGAGTCCACCGCGGAGAGCAGGGTGGTGGGGAGTTGGACGTATCGGATGCCCCGCAGGTAACAGCCGGCGGCAAAGCCCGCCATGTCGCCGCACACGCCGCCGCCCAGCGCCACCACGCAGTCGCTCCGGGTGAGCTGCTCCTCCGCCAAAAACTCCAGTATCTGAGAAAGGGTGGAGAGATTTTTGTGCTCCTCCCCGGCGGGGAAGATATGGGTACAGACGGCAAAGCCAGCCGCACGAAGACTGTATTCCACCTGGGGCAGGTACAGCCTTGCCACATTGCTGTCTGTTACCACGGCGGCGCGGCAGGGGGCCAGCGCCGAAGCGATCAGCTCTCCGCAGCGGTCCAGCAGGCCGGGGGCAATGGACACGGCGTATTCCGGCTGTGTTTTGATCGGTATGGTTTGAATGGTGTTTGCCATAGCATCCTCCCGTAGTTCAAATTGTATTGGGGGGCCAAAGCGAGGGATATGGAGCTTGCCACGCATCCCCCGTCCCGCTCTCTCAGTTGCCGCCGGCGGAGGCCTTCAAATCCCGGCCCTCTTTTAAAAGACTGCGCAGCTTCTCCGCGTCGCGGTTTTGCAAAGCGCCAAGGTATTCGTTCAGATGCCCGATTAGAATGTCCAACTCCTCGGTGAGATAATCCGCGTTGTCTAGAAACAGCTCGGTCCACATGGACTCGTCCAGCCGGGCTACCCGCGTCATATCCCGAAAGCTTCCAGCGGAGAAACCCCGACGCTTCTGCGCCTCAGGAGACTTTACATAGGCGCTGGAGGAAATGTGTGCTAACTGGGAGGTATAGGCGATGATGCGGTCGTGTTCGTCGGGATTGGAGAAGGTGAGGTTGGCGAAGCCGGTGTCCAGAAAAAAGGCTTTCAGCGTCTCCAGCAGCTGTATATCCGTGCGCCTGTCCGGCGTCAGAATCATGGAGGCTCCGTCATACAGACGGTCCGAGGAATTCACAAAGCCGCCCCGCTCCAGTCCTGCCATGGGGTGACCGCCGATATAGGCGAAGCCATGTTTCTCGGCAATGGGAGCGATTCTGCCGACCACCGATCGCTTCACGCCGCACAGGTCTACCACTATGGCGGACTTTGCAATTTTTTCCGCGTTGGCCTCCACCCATTCCACCGCCGCGCCGGGACAGACGGCGGCCAGAATCAGATCGCACTGAGAGAGCTTTTCGTCTGTCAGCGTCCCGTCGATGGCGCCGCAGAGACGAGCCAGAGTCATGGTCTCGGGGTCCGTGTCCAGCCCCCATACCATGTGAGCCGTGCGAGCCTTCACGCTTTTTGCCATAGAGCCGCCGATGAGGCCAAGGCCAATGATTCCAATGTTCATCGGTTTAGTCCTCCAGGGTAGATAAGAAGCCGTGCATCTTGTGCAGCTTCCTGGATAGCACGTCGAAGGCCTCCGGCTTCAAAGACTGAGCCCCGTCGCAAAGAGCATGGGCCGGGTCGTTGTGGACCTCGATCAAAAGACCGTCCGCTCCGGTGGCTACGGCGCCAACGGCCAGCGGGTCCACAAGCCAGCTCTTGCCGGTGGCGTGGCTGGGGTCGATAATGATGGGCAGGTGGGAGAGTTTGCGCAGAACGGGGATACAGGCCAGGTCCAGGGTGTTGCGGGTGTAGGTCTCGAAGGTCCGGATGCCCCGCTCGCAGAGAATTACGTCCTGATTTCCGCTGGCCATGACATATTCGGCGCTCATAAGCCACTCCTCATAAGTGGCGGACATGCCGCGCTTGATCATGACCGGCTTGTTCAGCTTGCCGACCTCCCGGAGAAGATTAAAATTCTGCATGTTCCGCGCGCCAATCTGAATGACGTCCACGTCGTCGAACAGGGGAATTTGGGAGATGTCCATCAGCTCGGAGACAATGGGAAGACCCGTCTCCTCCCGGGCGACCTTCAAAAAATCGAGGCCCTGAGCGCCCAGCCCCTGGAAGGAGTAGGGGGAGGTGCGGGGCTTGAACGCGCCGCCCCGAAGCATGGTGGCGCCGCTGGCCTTCACGGCCTTGGCGATGGCCACCACCTGCTCCTCGCTCTCCACGGAGCAGGGACCCGCCATAATTGTCAGCGTGCCGCCGCCGATCTGGGTGTCCCGGACCTTGACCACGGTGTCCTCCGGGTGAAATTTGCGGTTTGCGTTTTTATAAGGCTCCTGCACCCGCTTGACGTCATCCACAATGTCAAGCGCGGCGATCAGGTCGATGTCCAGCTGGGAGGTGTCGCCCACCAGTCCCAAAATGGTGTGGGACTGGCCGATGCTGGTGTGGATGGTAATGCCCTTTTCCTGGAGCCAGCTGATGAGGCTTTCCAGCTGTTCGCGGTTGGGATTGCTCTTGAGAATGACGATCATGACGGTTTCCTCCTTAAATTGGTACAAAAAAGACCCGCAGCCGGTTGGCTGCGGGTCGTCATGTACGGATATTTCTGACAATATCAGTCGCACACACACTCGTTTTCAGCCCAACCGAAATAAGCCTTACCAAAATAATAGGTAAAGCTAAAGTAACGGTATTCAGCTGCAAAGGTGAAAGCGGACATGGATTGTCTCCTTGCTATCATACTTTAAATTATTGAAATCATACCATGCCCTTCGCAAAAAGAACATAGGTAAAACAGCTAAACAATCAAAAAAATATTCCATAATATTTGACGGATCCATCAAACCTCGGCCAGAGCCGGCACTGCCAGAACGCCGTTCATCAGCAGCGAGGTGGCCTCGATAATATACCGTACATCCCGGCGCATGTCTGCCTGAGCGTCCATATACTGCCGGTGCAGGTCCCGCAGGCAGTCATTCAGATCCTCGTCGGCGGGGAGGGCGGGGCACAGGCCCCAAATCTCCAGATAGGAGCTGAGGTATTCCCGCAGCGCGTTCTCATATCGCCGATGATCCATCAGAGAGTTGGGATAGTTTTCATTGTGCGGATAGGTAAATGCATCCGCCAGATAGTGTGTGAGCTTTCCCAGTGTGTAATACTGCCAACAGGTCCATCCCTTTTCCCGGCGCTGGAGACGGCCGATGCGGCGGGCAATGTACTGGTCGGAATTCGTATAATTATGTCCGCGAAACGTATAGCTGCGGATGGAGCCCTTCAGATAGGAGAGGGGGTTGCAGTCCGGCTGAAAAGAGCCGAACAGGAAAGCAAGCTCAAAACGTCTGCACGAAAAACCGTTCTGTGCCTCAAGCAGCCTGGAAGCCAGGAGCTTATGACTGCGCTTTTGCAAAGTGTACCTCCAATTTTGGATAGCGCCGGAAAAACCGCGCCTCCTGAAAATCGCCTTTACTATATCATGGCCGCTGCCTGTATTGCAAGCGCTAAAGTTTAAAAAAAGTATGAAATTCCGTGAGCCGCAAATTTTTTACTGCGTCAAACAGTACAGAGCCTCTCCGACGGGGCGGAAGGGCTCTGTGCTTTCCGCTGAAAATGAGAGGGAGAGCCGGGTTTTGTTTGACATTCTACTGAAACCGACCGTAAAATAGAAGCACTGCAATCATCTTAAAGAGAAAGGTCGGTTTCCATGAAAATATTGAAACAGGTGGGCATCCTGTTCGGCCTGTGCTGGGTGAGCATGTATTTTGAAAAGCTGCTGCCCTTCACCTTCCCCTCCAGCGTCATTGCGCTGCTTTTACTGCTGCTTTTACTGCTGATTCGGGTAGTAAAGGTGGAACATGTGCGGGAGAAGTCTGATTTTCTGCTGGGAAACCTGCCCTTTTTCTTTATTCCTGCCACAGCGGGCATTATTCAATATAAGGAAGCTGTTCTCAGCAACGGCGTTGCATTTTTGGTCATTTGCGTGGTAAGTATGGTGGTAACTTTCGCCGTTACCGCCTGGGCTGTCCAGCTGACCATGAGGCTGATTGACAGGAGGAGCCGGAAATGACGGAACTGACTGCTTCTCCGTTCTTCGGCGTGACGCTGACCATCGTGGCCTACTGGATCGGCATGGCCATCCAGAAAAAAGTGAACAGGGTAATCTGCAACGGGATGCTGATCGCTGTGGCGCTGGTGATTTTGACATTGATCATCTTCCGCATTCCCTATGAAAATTATTACGAGGGCGGGAGCCTTATCAATTTGTTCCTGGGGCCCGCCACAGCTTGTCTCGCCGTGTCCATCTATACAAAGATCGATCTGCTGAAAAAGTATTGGCTGCCGGTGGTGGCGGGGTGCACGGCGGGAGCGGTTGCTTCCATCGGCTGCGTATACGGTCTGTGCCGCCTGTTCGGTCTGGATCGGGAGATGACCATGTCCCTGCTGCCAAAATCCGTTACTTCGCCCATTGCCGCGGCGGTGGCGGGAGGACACGGCGGCATCGTCTCTGTTGCGGTGGCGGCGGTTTGCTTTACCGGAATTATAGGAAACCTGTGCGCACCGCTGATGATTCGGCTGTTCCGCGTCCGGGAGCCGCTGGCGGCGGGGCTGGGCATCGGAGCGTGCAGCCATGCCATGGGTACCGCCAAGGCCCTGGAGCTGGGGGAGACAGAGGGAGCCATGAGCGGTCTTGCCATCGGCCTTTGCGGTTTGATTACATCCCTATTGTCCCTGCTGTTCGATCTGCTGCCCTGAAAACATACTGGAAAGCGAGCCATGCGGCAAAGCCGCAGGGCTCGCTTTCCACATATTCCCCATCATGCCGCCGTCTTTTCGGCGGCGGAGGGAGTGGAAACCTCTGCCGCCTGCGCGGAGGCAGCTTCCTGGCTGGCTTTGAGACGCAGAATGTAAGAGTCCAGCATGCAGGTGGTGAGGCCGCCGGAAGCCAACAGCAGCACCGTCAGCACCCCGGTGGCTATGCCGGAAAAGATACCGGAAAACAGCAGTACGGCGCTGACCAGAGCGACGCCAAAGCTGGCGACGCCCACATCGCGCATGGTGGAATACTTCATGGACTGTGTAAACTTGAACATAAATAAAGCTCCTTTCAAATTCGGGCGGACGGTCTGTCCGCTCCGATAGATTCTGTCGGATGCGCGGCCAGATTTAACGGGGAACAGGCTGTCATTTCGGGCAGCGCCCAAAAATAAAAACAAGGGAGCGCGTGCCGTTTGGCACCCGCTCCCATGCGTGGTCGTGATGCGAATCTTTTTTTGGCGCTCCGACAGATCATAAAACACATCTCTTGCAGACGCGTCTCGCGCCTGCCCGGCGGGCATTAAATATAGAACAGCAGATCGCTGTATACGGGGAAGGGCCAGTAATCTTTGGCGGTGAGCATCTCCAGCTCGTCGGCAAACTTGCGGGCGGCGGCCATGTCACTGACGATAGTCTTATGAGTAAAGTCCATGGCCTTTCTGGAGTCGGCGGGAACCTTGCCTAGGTCCTGCTCCAGTTTCTCCGCAGCGTCCAGCAGCTTGTCGGTCAGATCGCTGATTTTCTTGGCAGTAACGGTCTCATACTTGCAGGCCGCGCCCGCGGCGGCCTTGGCATCCGCCCGCTCACACAGGTCGGTGGCATAGCCGGAGACGGCGGGGAGAATCTGGTGCTGAATCATATCCAGCATGGTATTGGCCTCGATGGAGATGGTGGTGGTGTAGTTTTCAATGTGAATCTCGGCGCGGGCCTCGATTTCACTCTTGGTGTAGATGCCGTGCTTGGTGAACAGCGCCAAATTCTTCTTGGCGGTGTAGGCGGGCAGGGCGTCCGCAGTGGAGGTCAGGTTGGAGAGGCCGCGCTTTTCGGCCTCCTTAATCCAGGCGTCGTCATAGCCGTTGCCGTTGAAAATAATGCGCTGATGCTCGGAGAAAGTCTTGCGGATCAGGGCCTGCATCTCGCTGGTAAAGTCCTTGGCCTTTTCCAGCTGGTCGGCAAACTGCTCCAGCTCATCCGCCATTATGGTGTTCAGCGCGATGTTGGGTCCGGAAACCGACTGAGAGGATCCCAGCATACGGAACTCAAACTTGTTGCCGGTAAAGGCCATGGGAGAGGTGCGGTTCCGGTCCGTGTTGTCCTGAGGGATGGCGGGGAGTACGTCCACGCCTACCTCCAGCGTGCGTTTTCCGGCGTCGGTATACTCGGTGCCGTTGATGATGGATTCCACCACGGCATTCAACTCGTCGCCCAAAAAGATGGACAGGACCGCAGGAGGAGCCTCCTGCGCGCCCAGACGGTGATCGTTGCCCGCAAAGGCCACGGTGGCCCGCAGGAAGTCCTGATATTCATCCACGCCTTTGACAAAAGCGGCCAGGAACAGAAGGAACTGGGCGTTCTGGCTGGGAGTGGAGCCGGGCTTCAGAAGATTTTTCCCGGTGTCCGTGCCCAGAGACCAGTTGTCATGCTTGCCGGAGCCATTGACGCCTGCGAAGGGCTTTTCGTGGAGCAGGCAGACCAGATCGTGGCGGTCGGCCACCTTTTTCATCAGCTCCATGGCCAGCTGGTTGTGGTCGCAGGCGGTGTTTGCGTCGGAGTAAATGGGGGCCATCTCATGCTGGCAGGGGGCCACCTCGTTATGCTTGGTCTTGGAGAGAACGCCCACCTTCCAAAGTTCCTCGTCCAACTCCTGCATAAAGGCGGCTACGCGGGGACGGATGGCGCCGAAATAGTGGTCCTCCAGCTCCTGACCCTTGGGCGGCTTTGCGCCGAACAGCGTCCGCCCGCAAAACCGCAGGTCCTCGCGCTGGGCATAGCCCTTTTTGTCGATCAGAAAATACTCCTGTTCCGGGCCCACCTGGGCGATGACGCGCTTGGTTTCCATATCTCCGAACAGGCGCAGGATGCGGATGGCCTGACGGCTGACCTCGTGCATGGAGCGCAGCAGGGGCGTCTTTTTATCCAGCGCCTCGCCGGAGTAGGAGCAGAAAATCGTGGGGATACAGAGGCTGCTGTCCTTGATGAAAGCAAAGGCGGTGGGGTCCCAGGCGGTGTAGCCCCGGGCCTCAAAGGTGGCGCGCAGACCGCCGGAGGGGAAGGAGGAGGCGTCCGGCTCGCCCCGGACCAACTCCTTGCCGGAAAACTCCATCACGATCTTGCCGCCGCCGATGGGGGAGATAAAGCTGTCGTGCTTTTCGGCGGTGACGCCGGTCATGGGCTGGAACCAATGGGTAAAGTGAGTTGCGCCATGTTCCACGGCCCACTGCTTCATGGCCTCGGCAATTTCATTGGCAATGGAAATATCCAGAGAGGTGCCGTCGGTGATGCACTTTTTCCAGGCCTTGTAGGATGCGGGGGACAGGCGCTGCTGCATGGTCTCTTCGGTAAAGACGAGGCTGCCGAACAGCTCGGGCATGGTAGTTGGGGTGGTAGTCATATCATTCATCCTCCTGTTTTGTATGTGATGACGTCTTTTAATGAGAATCGGGAATCGGTATTCTCGGAACATGCTCACTTGCCGCTTTGGCCGTAATTGGAGAGGACGCGGGCGGAGGGGTCGTTCACATCGCAGCCCTCCCAAGACTTATTGGGCATCCAGAAATCCTTGATCATTTTGGCCTGACCGGGGTAATTCTGCTCAAACAGCTCCCGATAAAGCAGGCTCTCCTTGGTAAAAGGCATGCAATAATCGTACTTGCGGCGCTTGCGGTCGAATTCCTCATCGGTGTATACCGTCTCGGCATAGGCCTTCAGATCGTCCACCATGGAGTGGCCCACGGCGTCCGAGAAGGCTGCCTTCTGCCGCCACAGAATGTCGTCCGGCAGCAGATGGTCGTTTTCAAAGGCGTGGCGAAGAAGATATTTGCCCATGTCGTAGGTGTTGAGCTTCATAGCGGGGTCGATGCCCATAACGTATTTCACAAAGTCCAGGTCGCCGAAGGGAACGCGGGCTTCAATGGAATTGTCGCCGATGCAGCGGTCGGCCCGGAGCACATCGTACATATAGAGTTCATCCACCCGCTTTTTGGACTCCTGCTGAAACGCCGCGGCGGAGGGGGCAAAATCCGTGTATTTGTAGCCGAACAGCTCGTCGGAGATCTCGCCGGTCAGCAGGACCCGGATATCCGTCTGCTGGTGGATTGCCTTGCAGCAAAGGTACATGCCTATGCTGGCACGGATGGTGGTGATGTCCCAGGTACCCAAAAGGGCCACAACCTCAGGCAGCGCCTTAATGACGTCGTCCCGCGTCATGTAGACCTCGGTGTGGTCTGCGCCGATGAAGTCCGCGACCTCCCGGGCATACTTGAGGTCGATGGCGTCCTGATCCATGCCGATGGCAAAGGTGCGGATTTTTTTGCCAAGGACCACGGAGCTGATGGCGCACACCAAAGAGGAATCCAATCCGCCGGAGAGGAGAAAACCCAGGGGGGCGTCCGCGTCCAGCCGCTTATCCACGGCGGCGATCAGCTTGTTGCGGATGTTGCGGCAGGTGGACTCCAGATTGTCCCGAGTATAGGATTTCACGCTTGTGAGGTCGGCATACCGGATGAACTTTCCATAGGCATAGTAGCAGCCCGGAGGGAAGGGGCAGACCTCGGCGCACAGCCCGATCAGATTCTTCGCCTCGCTGGCGAAGACAATAGAGCCGGCGGCGTCATACCCGTAGAACAGGGGGCGGATACCGATGGGGTCCCGGGCGGCGATCAGGGAGTCGGTCATGGAATCATAGATAATCAAGGCAAACTCCGCGTCCAGACGGGAGAACATAGAAAGGCCGTATTCGTGGAACATGGGGAGCAGAATTTCGCAGTCGCTCCCGCTCTTGAACTCATAGTGCTCGCTGAGCTGGCGGCGGATGGGGCGGAATCCATAGATCTCGCCGTTGCAGACCACATAGTCGCCTTCCAGCTCAAAGGGCTGCATTCCGGCCTCGTTCAGCCCCATGATGGCCAGCCGGTGGAAGCAGAGATAACCGGATTTCGTTTCGATGACGCGGCTCATGTCGGGACCGCGGGAAATGGTGCGGTCAAAATAGACGTCCAACTCTTCCTTAGTCAGCGCCTTGCTGGAAAAACCCATAATAGAACACATAAATAAAAGCACCTCCGGATTTTTTTACCTCTCGTTGGAAGAGGGTATAAAAACGCAGCTATATCCTAAATTTTAGGACGAATAGCTGCAATCCGCGGTGCCACCTAACTTACTGTAAAAACAGTCACCTTCAAGGCTCCAACAAGCCCGTGCGAGATAACGATCGCAACTCGTCTTTCCTACTGGCGGAGACCCCCGCGTTCAGATCACAGCTCCGGAGTGTTCTTCGCGCGGACTCTTGTGCAGGCTTTCCACTGCCGCCTGCTCACTTTGACCGATCTTCCGCGGTACTTTTCTCCATCAACGCCTTTGCTGATGTCTTCAATTTTCAGGTACGAACCTCTTTGGTTCGATGGTGAAAGTTTATCATTCGCGGAGCCTGCTGTCAACGTCAAAATAGACGAATATCGATGGCGGAGTTCTGCAATTTTTCTAAATTGTGCGTCAGAATCCACAAAAAAATACGCCGAGTGGCGGACGGATGTTTCTGTCCGGGAAACTTTGTGCAATTGCGGTACGGAAAATTTCCTGCGCGGGGCGGGAACGGGGGGGGGGGGGCGCCCGCCCCCCCCGGGGGTTTTTTTGTCCC
>JAEWYA010000163.1 GCA_023395775.1 Bacillota bacterium | reverse complement strand
GCTTTTTTAATGCTACTTTTTGATGGTTCCCAGAAATCTGTGCAGAAACACCAGCATTTGTTCCCGGGTACACCAACTTTTGTACTGAAAAGTCCCGTCGGTATTTCCCTGGATAATTCCGTTCCCCTCGGCCCAGGTCCGGGCCTGAGCCGAGAAGTCGCCGGGCGGCAGTTCCGTCCGCTTTTGAAGCCATACATCCATCATGGCGTTGAAATTTTCCTGCGTCACTTTGTCCTCCTCATACTCCGGACGAAACGCCCCCGCCGCATACCGCAGCGTCCGCGTCCGCCTCTGCACCTCGCCGCCGTTGGCGTCGCTGCCCGTTCCGGTATTTCCCTCAATCGTGATCAGACTTCCGTCTGCGTTTACCTGCTCCACCGCTCCGATATGTTGGATAGCGTCTCCGGAAAATCGTAGAAACACCAAATCTCCGGGCTGATAGTCCTTTGCCACAAACCGCCCATTCCGCTTCGCCCAGTTGGCCAGCGTCCCGCAGGAGGCGGTCCTCTCCCCGCCGTAGAACAGCCGGCCAAGCCCTGCCTCCTGAAAGCACCACCAGAGAAACACACAGCACCACGGGTAGCTGTCTCCGGACACTTCCCGCCCGTAGTACGCCGCGTTGTACTTTACGCGGTTGCTTCCGGCGGGTGATTCCTTTATCCCCAGTTCTTTCCGGGCAACGCTCAGCAGCTTTTCCGCCCCTGTCATTTTCCGTTTTCTCCCCTCAGCATGTCCGCCGCATCCTGAACTGCCTTGACTGCGTTTTTGACGCTCTCCGCATCCACTTTACCCTCCGTGATGATATACGTCACCACGGAGGCCAGAGACACCACCGCACCTGCCGTGGTGGTGATCATGCTTTCGTCCAATCCAAACACCATGGCAAGACCAGCTGCCATTCCGACCACGGCCGCCCACAGCTTTCGGGAACTCAACTTGCGCAATACTTCCTTCATAATATCTCTCCTCTCAACAGCTCTCGTCGCCGCTCAGCGCGGCGTCATAGGTGATACCTCCCCGTGTGTTCTCCGCCCGGCTCTTTCCGAAATATGCCGTCAGCACCACCGCCGTGGACGCCTGAAGCGCGCCGATCAACGTGGTGAGATACGGCAGCGTCCCGGCAAACTGCCGGCAGATAGCCATATAGCAGAAATACAGCACGATATAGGTACAGCTTGCGTCCACCATCAGTACCCCAAGGGCGATGGCCTTGGATACCGTATATTTCTTTTTCATGCGCCGCCTCCCTGCGTCAACATGAAGCTTGCGAACGCCCCCGCCAGCACCAGCAGGATTTTGTCCACCAGACCCTCCCACCGTTTCCCGGGCCGCTGTTCCAGCACGTCCATTTTTTCATCCAGCTTTGCCACGCTGCCCGCAACGATCTCCTGTTTTGTCGCCAGTACTTCCACTGCCGTAGCCAACCGCCGCAAGGTCTCCTGTGCCTGCTCCAGCGCGCCGATCCGCCGGATATTGGAGGACACCCGCTCCTCCAGCGCCGTGATCCGCCCGCTCCATTCCTGCTCCATATCACACCCCCAATTCGAAGCTGTACCAAGTATGCTTCCCCGTCTCCACCTCCGCCCATGTCCAGCTGTGACTCTCACACTCCGACCAGAGCATGTACCTGAAGTAGAACTCCGTCTCCAGATGACAGGGGATGATATCCAGTACGATTTTTTGAATCTGCCGGAATTCCCCCGGAATCCCAGCCACCTCCGGAAAGACGATACGGATTTTCCCCCCGCCCATCTCCTGTGCCAATGCTTTTATGCCGCAGCCGCCGATGGTGCGGTTAATGCTGTCCAGAGAAAAGCTGTCCGCGTCGATCTGGAGAAGTGCCGTGATGGCGCTGCGCCGGAGATGGACGGTATTGGCCGCCGGGCGTCTTGCGAACAGCGCCTCTCTCCTTTGCAGCCCTTCGCTTTCCGCGGTGACGGTCAGCGCCTCCCTCTCCGTGTACTCCAGTTTGTCGGAGACGCCGTCCAGTCCAACGGCGGCGGCAAACAGTGCGCTCTCGTTCAGCGTTCCGTCTCTGAGATCATAGATTCCCAGCGGTGCCAGCAAGTTTTTCAAATGTGCCTCGTATTCCGCCATATCACGCCTCCATCTCCGTTACCGTCAGCGCCCCCAGGGTTGGGAGGATCGTGCCGTTCCCCGCCGTGTCTGCGGTGGGCGACAAAATATGATAATTCTTCACTCCGTTCACCGCATAGATCAACCTCCCCAGTTCCGCCAGCAGAACCGGATTCCCCAGCAGTTTTCCCGTGAACCACCCGGCGACGGCGGACTCCACTGCGCTCTTCACCACAGCAAAATCCCCGTTTTCACCCACATCCAGCTCCACCGCAACATTCACACTGCTTTGCGTAGGAGCCAGCACCTTTACCTCTACTGCGATTTCCCGCTTTGCCTGCAAGTCCGTCTCCACTTCCTTAAGCAGCGCATTGTCCGGCGCTCCCGCCGCCGTGGCAATGTACACATCCACTGTGCCGATGCCCCGGGCCCGGCCCACGGCCGCTGCCGCCACCACGCCCTCGTGCCGCAGCGCCTGTTCCTCGTAAAACGCGGCGTTGGCTCCGTTGGGCAGCCGTCGGAAGCTTGCCAGCACCCGCGCCCGCAGCGCATCGTCCCCTTCGGCGTCGGTTCCGCCTGTGAACGCCGCCGGGTTTGTACACCCTGTAATTCCCACCGGGCATACCGTCAGAACCGTCACACTGTTTGCCGCGGCGTTGCCGCCGCTTCCGCTCTCCAGTGCCTCCGCCGTTACGTCCGCCGTCAGTTTGCCCGCCGCCAGCACTGCGGCCTGAGTGGTCTGGAACCGGACCCCGCTCTCCGTCATGCACACGCTTCCCTGCGGGATGCTGAGATCGCCCACCGGCGCGTCCGCCACCGAAAACCGCAGTGTCCCCACCGCCTTTGTCGCCACCTGCCGGGAAATGCCCCGCATGGCCGCATGGTCGTCCAAATAAGTACCCTGCGCCGTCTGGGGAAAGCTCTGGTCCAGTACCCAGTCCGCCTGACATTCCAGCGCCTGCACCTGCGCCGCCACGGCATACAGCCGCACCGCCAGATCGCAGGAGTCCTCCGCGCCGTATCCGGACCGTTCCTGAAACGCCGACAGCAGCTCCCGATAGATTTCCTCTGTTGTTCTCATGTCTTCACCCCCTCACTGCACCTTCAGCTGCAGATTCAGCTCCTCTCCCCCATAGTTCAACTGCACCGTCAGCTGGTCCCCACTCAATTCCACCTGCTCAACCTTTAAATTTTCCTCATCCGCCAGCGCCTGCACCACGGTTGCTTCCGCCGCGCCCTGCCGCTGGGACGCGGCTACGCCGCCCAGCGCATACAGCGTACTCCCCAAGTTTTCCAGAAACAGGAATCCGCTTCGTCTGGCTGTCAGCTTGAACAGCACTCTTTGCAGCAGTGCATCCCGGCCCTTTACCCGGACCGCGCCGCCCACGCCGTCAGAGACGTAATCGCCGTCCCTGATCTCCAGTTCCGCCACGCCAATCCCTCCTTAACCGCCGCTGCCGGGCTGACACAGCACGCCGTTGACATACAGCGACCCTCTCACGTCGACCCGCCCCTTCAATACGATGCGGCTTCCCTGAACCTCCACCGTTCCGTTGTTTTTCAGGTACACGCTGCCGCCCTTTGCGTGAATGTATACCTCGCCCGGCAGAAGCCCGCCGGGTGCCTTCCCCTGCTTTACTCCCGCCACACAGGACTCCTCGCCCCCGGTTCCGCCCTTGATGACCAACACCGTCTCCCCTGTGGCGGGCTGCCAGGAATAGCCCCCCGGTCCGTAAACCGGCAGCTGCCGCACCTCTCCCTTGGTAACCACGCCGGCGCTTTCTCCTGAAATGGACGTCACGCCCAGATCGGCCCCGGAGGCGGCGGCCTTGGGCCGCGTCTGTCTTGATAACCACATAATCTTCCGTTCCTCTCCCGCCGCCTCACTGCTCCCGCAGCGTCAGCGTAATGAACTCCCCGCTTGCGTCCGCTCTGGTCTGTGCCTCCGCCACGCGATAGGTTCCCGTCAGCCCTGTGCGCGTCAACTTCAGCGTGACCGCATCTCCGGGAAACGCCAAAAAGCCTCCCGCCAACGTCACTTCCACGCAAACCTCATCCGCTTTCGACTGCGCGATCTGATATTCCCCTGTGTACCGCATCTTCGCCCAGGTGCTCTGTCCCGGCGTATACAGCACCCGGCGGCATTGGCCGCCACGGGTGATCCACTCCTCATTGCGCACGCTGTATGTCTGACCCCGCGTTTTGTCGATGACCAGTATCTCAGACAGAACACCGTAGTGATCTTCCCGTTTTACGACTGACAAAATGTTGGATGAATCCAGAATTTCAAATGTCTCCCCAGCTTTTTTCGGCGCGGCCCACAGACGCCCGTACCGGTCAAAGGAGGGTGTAAACCCGCCGTAAGTCCGGCAAAACCCCTCCAGCGCTTTCCACTGACTGCTCCCCGCCGCCACGGTGTACATCTCCGCGCCGCTGCTGACGTCCGCCGTCTTGTCACAGGTAATCCCGTAGGGCGTCACATGGTTTCTGACGATCTCTTCCAGCGTCGCCCCCTGATAGGTGACGGCCCGCGATTCGTTATCCAGCAGCCGCGCGGCGTAGCCCCGTCCGGCGACCAGCGCGCTGAGTCCCTCTTCCTTCTGCCGGATCTCATACTCATCCACAATTCCCCGCAGCAGCACGTTTTCTCCGTCGAGCAAAGTAAATCCCACCGCCCGATTCAGCACTGGCTCCATCGCCGCCGTATAAAGGCATGTCACTGTGAAGCTGTCGCAGGGTACCGCTGCGGTATACGTGACATCCCACGTAAGCAGCGCCGGAAGGTTAAAGTTGCTGTGATCGCATGTTGTGATCCGTCCCGTCATCTTACCCGCACCTGATTTCCCGCATAGATGAGGTTTGGGTTCTTAATCTGCGGATTTGCCGCAATCAAGCTCTGAAGCGTCACGCCGTACCTCTTTGCGATTCCCCACAGCGTGTCCCCCTTTTTCACGGTGTACCATACCGCTGAGACGGCACTTTCGCCTGAATTTGCCGCCGTGCCGCCGCTGTTCGGCGTGCTCGCCGCCGTCAGTTCCGCGCCCTTCCCGCAGTCCTCCCAAAACTCAAACGTGTACCGCACAAAATTCGGCATAGGCTCCTCCGTCAGCTGCAGCGATACGAAGTAGGCCCCCGCCGCCGGCCACACCGGATGCACCAGCAGCCCGGCTCCGTCCTCATCGAACACCGCCGCCAGCCTTCGGAACTCCTGATAGGCTCCCGTTCCTGTAAACGCTCCCTCACCCCGCATCACCCGGTAGCTCGGTCCCATCTCCTGCATGCAGTACCGTCCGAACGGCACCTTGTGCACCGCGATCTTTCTCTGCCATGTGACGGAATACGTCTCCGGGTTGTGCGGCCATACGTAGTCCTTATACCGCATTGGCGTCAGTTCCACGCCGTCTCACCTCTCTTATCTCAATACAGCGGATATCCGCCGTCATACCGTCTTGCGTCCCTCTGGAACGTCCGGGACAGCTCTCCGGCAGACATGCCGCCGTCTACCACAAAGACGGTCTCGGTGGAATTGCTGAAGTCCGTCTTCACCCCACCGTTTCCCGTGGTTCTTGTTATTCTGCGGGTCGTATCCGCACTGCTGCCGGCTTCTGTTCGTCCCGCTGCGGCGGGATTTTCGTCCCTGCCCATCCGCGCTTCCACCCGTTCCGGGCCTGTCCGCGCTGCCTTGGTTCTCTCCACTGCAGCCGCTTCCAAATCTGTCAGTCCCAGCGCGTTTACCGCTTGATGGAAGGTCTGGGCGCTCCTGCGCCGCAGCATCCGATTCCACTCCGCCATTTCCTCCGCAGGGTCCCGTTTCAGCGTCTGCACAGCGGGGCAGCGGCGGAGAGCGCCGTCTCCTGCGCCCTCCGCCGCCAGCGTCCTTTCGCGGTCGGTGTTCTTCTCCGCCGTGCCTTCCTCCCGGTCCGTTCCGCCGCCCAGCAGGGCGGCAAACGCTGCCGCCTGCCGGCGCAGCTCCTCTTCAATGTAATTCATGCCCGTTCCCTCCGTATGGCCTGAAACCGCGCCAGGTCAAAGTTGGGGTTTGCCCCGGCAGAAAATGAAGGCTCCTTGCCGTCCAGCCGCTGCAAGAGGGTCTCCATCTCCCCCACCGTCATCGTCTCCAGCACCGCCTCCGGGCCGTCGAACATCCGCTTCTCCCCCAAAAAGCAGCTCTCCGCCAGCACCCGGGCGTTGCACAAAAGGCCCCTCACCGCCTCGTTTTCCTCCATTGCGGCCACATCCCGCCAAATGCTAAGCAGCCGTCCCGCGGAAAGGGGATTCAGTTTGTCCGGCGCCGTCATGCCGTGGTCTCGATGCGGTGGGCCGCCACTACCGTGATCTTCTCCGCCACCATGGCATCCAGCTCTCCCTGTTCGGAAATGCTGCTCCACTGGCATCCGGAGTAGATGATCTTCCGGTCCGGTTTGCAGATTACCAGCGAAAAATTGCTGAGATCGTAAAAATTGATTCCGTCGGAGATCGCATCGTCGGTGGCATACAGCCGGGTCAGCTCCAGCGTGTACTTGCTTTGTCCCGCAATCGTCCCCACCGGCTCGCTCTCACCAAAAGCCTCCACGCTCTGGCTGGTCTTGCTGGCCTTGGCGGTGTAGCTCTGCACCACCGCTATTTTTTTCCCGTTCAGCTCCAGATAGATGTCCGCGCTGGTGGGAAATCCCGTTACTTCCATGGCTTTCGCTCCTTTTCAGTAATATTTCTCTCCGCCGCTCCGCGCGGTCAAAGCCGCACAGACCGGAGCTTTTCACTTATACGGTGATGTGGGCCGTCAGATAAATCTGGTTCAGTCCGTGGGCCACCGCAAAGCTGAACTCCACCGTGCACGCGGTGGGATTGTCCGCAGACACGCTCACCGCCACCTCGCCGTAGCTGTCGATGATCTCCGCCGCCAGCTTCTTCTCCAGCTCCACAATTACCTGAGACCGAATCGCCCCCCGGTTCTGGGCCGTGTTTTTGGTCCGGGAGAACTTGCTGCGCAGCGAGGAACGGATGGCGGGAATCACGTCGTCCACAATCCGGATGGTGCTCAGCTCGCGCCAGGTGGCGTCCGCCGCCCCGTCCGATATCGTCTTCGTGGTGACACACCGCACCGGAGAGATCACTCCCGCCAGGCTCTCCAGCGGCGTTACACCGCCCTGGACCAGCGCATCGATGTCGTTGTCGCTGTAAGATGCGCTCAGTCCGTTCAGTCCGTACAACGCCGTCCCGTTAAGCGGTATCGCCGGGTCGCTTTCTCCGGCCACGGCGCCCGCCAGCGCCGCCGCGCAAAACACGCCTGTTGGTGTACTGTTGCCGCCGCTAATTCCGTCCGGTCCCACCAGCACCATGCGTTCACTGTTTAGCGCCGCCGCGTGAGTCACCAGCTCCGCCACGGTCTCTCCGCCGCCGCCCACCACGGCAATTCGCTCTCTCCGACCCGCCGAGGCAGTCTCTACCGCCGTACGCAGTGCCTGATGTACCGCGCTGTCCGCGCTGTCGCAGACCATGATCTGCACATCCTCCAGCCCGGACAGCACCGCAAAGCCCGCTTCGTAGTCCGCCGTTGTACCTGTGTCCGCCACCCGGACTGCGTTCACCTTGGATGCTCCGTTGACAAACAGCAGCCGCAGGATGGCGCTCATTCCCGCCTTGTCTCCGTCCTCTCCGAACGTGCTGACGCCCTCGGTATACCCCGTCAGCGTCACCGCCGCACCCACGTTGCCTTTAACCGCTTTCGCCGCCACGCCGATGGTCTTCGCCCCAGTTCCGGCCGATACCACGGAGGAAGCGTCATAGGAGGAATACACGCCCGGCCGCTCATGCTTCGTCATACTCAATTTTTCATCGTCCCTTTCAGAATAAAGTCCAGCAGATTTCCCTCCTCACCGGAGTCCTCCGCCAGAAACGCAGCCTTGCAGGCCACGTTCCCCTTCCGCAAAAACATCCCCGTGGTCTTATCCCACGCGATGCCGTTCCAGCTCATCTTCCCCAGCCGCAGTCCGGCGGGCAGTCCCCCCATCAGCGCCCCGGCGGCGGTCTCCATAGCCGTTTCGCACTCTGCTGCCCGCTCCGCGCGAACGCTGAGAGAAATGGTCACATCCATCTGCATCCCGTACAGTTCCCGGGCATTTCCCGTTTCCTCATCCCACTTCTCGCCAAGGTACCCGCACAGCCCCACGGCTTTTCCCTCCGCGGCGGCCACATCCACCGCGGCCACCGCGCCTTCATATGTTTTTGCCGCTCCCTCATAGGCGGGTACCGCCGCCAACCCCGCGCTTTTCAGCGCGGTGATGACCGCGTCTCGCACCTGATTCAATCCGTTCATTTTGCCGCCTCTCTCTGCGCAGTCAGCGACGCCCACCAGTAGACGGTTTCGTCCCCCAAGCGGATGCTCTCGCAGCTGCGCACCGTATACGCCTGTTCCTGAAACTCCACCCGGTCCCCCAGCTTCAATTCCGTTCTTCCGAGGAACGTCCACCTCCGGTCATCCACCGTCCCCAAAGACGAGACCTCAAACGGCGCGGCCTTTTTCCTCTCTCTTGCGGGCTGAAAAAACACCCGTGCCTCCCCGCCGTTTACCTTTACCGTCTGCCCGTACTTTCTCAGGATGCGGTCAAAGCTCTCCGTCATCCCCGCACCCCCCGGAAGCAGAAATCAGCCGCCGTCACGTAGGGGGCCATCAGCCGCTCGGCTTCTTCCCGCAGCTCCCCGGCGGT
>JAEWYA010000218.1 GCA_023395775.1 Bacillota bacterium | reverse complement strand
ACGCAGTCCGGCGACCGGGCCGCGCTGTACGAGTGGGTCCTCTCTCAGGAGGAAAGCGGCTGCGACCGATACATCCTCTCTCTCGACCAGCTGCTCTCCGGCGGGCTGGTCAGTTCCCGGGCCATGACGGGGGAGCGCCCCGTTTCCCTGGCGGACGGCACGGCGCTGACGGAGACGGAGCTTCTGGACAGCCTCCTGTCCCTGCTTTCCAAAGATAAAAATAATCAGGTCTGGCTGCTGGACAGCGTCATGCGTCTGGCCCCCACGGTCGGGTACGGCGGCTTCGGTCTCAACGAATACAACGCCTTGCGGGACTACGGCATTGCGGCCCGGCCTCACCTGAGCGGAGATGCGCTGAGCGTTGAAAACATCACGGCCGATTATCGGCTGGGTGCGGACGGCCAGGAGCTGGAGGTCCGGTCGGCAGAGCCGCTTCCGGACGGCGCGGTGGAGAATTATCTGGCGGCGCGGGCCCGAAAGCTGGGGCTCAGCGCCCATCTTCTGAGCGCGCTGGACGGCGATACCTACGCCAATTTTCATGTTTTAATCGGCGTGGACGATTCCTCCGCCGAGGACAGCATTCAAAAAAATGAGATCGCGTACCTCACCGCGAACCTGCGGGCGGGGGATTGGCTGCTCTCCGGTGTGGACGACCTTGCGTTCAAGGCCATCACGAAACTGTACCTTCAGGACTGCGGCTGGAACGGCGCTAAAATCAGTCTGCGGTATATCGGGGGACTTGAGGCGCAGCCCGCCTGCGACTATGACTATCAGCCTCTGAACACGCTGGTAGACCAGCACCTTAGCTTTTTTGACCTGCAAAAGCTCTCCAAGGCCAACGGCGCGGATTTCGAGATTCTGGTCCTCACTGCCCCGGCGGAGCCGGAGCGCACCGGGGACTATGCCTGGGCGCTCATCAACGCCCTCAGCGAAAACCGGAAGAACGGGATGCCCACCATATTGATCGACGCGTCCAACGACGCCTATGGCACTGTGATCCACGACGCCCTGACGGAGCAGGCGGAGCTGGGTGTTCTTCTGGCCTATTCCGGCTTTCTGGATATGGCCATCGTCACCGGCACGGCCATCTCTCACGGGGTGGCGCGGTATGCTTGGCTGACCCATACCCCGTCCCCGGAAGAAGACGACGCGGCCAACACGGCTTTTGTCAAGGCCCTGTCCGACAGTGTGATTAAGGACTTCGTCTATCGCAACACCGTTCGCAACGACCTGTACGCCTATGTCCGGGATGAACTGGGCGGCAGTCCGGACAACTTTTACAGGCCGGAAATTGACCGGACGCTGGTCCTCTCCGCTCTGGAGACGGACATGGCGGCTTCCGCCGCGCCGGTGCTGGCCAATTTCAGCAGCGGAAAAATTCTTGTGAGCCTGTCCCCATGGGTGGAATCCGGCTGCGGTACGCTGACCCTCTCAAATTATCGCTTTCCCTGGAACCGGGTGTTTGAAATCGGCATGGATATCAGCCGGCAGACTTCCGCACCGGAAGGCTGAGCACTTTAAACATTCAGGAAATCAAAAAGTGCCGGGGATTTTAGGCAACTGCCATCAGAAAGTAAATACGTTTAGACCCCGGTGTGGCTTAGGCTGCACCGGGGACTTCATGTCGGGGGACTTGCCCGACGTTAATCTCCTTTCGGATAGAATGGCTTATTCCAGTGTCAGCGCATGCATAGGGCAGAATTTGCGCACTTACCGCACCGGATGCATTTGTCCTGCTCTGCCGTTGGAATATGGAAACCCGACTGGGTCAGTGCGCCCACGGGGCATACTTTCACGGATGGACAGGGATGATTTTACGGGCAGCGGTTTTTGTTAACACCAGTATTTTTTCAGCGCTTGACGCCGTATTCTGTGTCCTTTTAATCCGAAAGCCATCGTAATCGGCCTCCCATACCCACATGGGCGGCAATTTTATGTCCATCTGCTTGTATAAGAAAAACACAACCATCTTATCTGGATGGTTGTGTTTTTCAGATCTTAACTTAAATAGGTGCCTCACAAAGTGAGATCTCTGAATTGTAAAGAATTATTTATACTGTGCGCAGACGTCCTGAACTTCCTTAATCAGGTCGGCGCCGATCTCAGAAGAGTACTGGTCATAGATGGCCTTCGTCGCATCGACAAACGCCTGATGCTCGTCGGAAGTCAGCTCGGTCACAGTCACGCCGGCATCCTGCAGATTCTTAATGTAATCCTCGCACTGCTGGCGGTTGGTATCCTTGTTGACCTGTGCAGCTTCTTGAGCAGCTTCTATGAAGTAAGCCTGCTGATCCTGAGTCAGAGAGTCAAACAGCGCCTTGTTCATCAGGAAGTTCTTGGGGCTGTAAACATGATTGGTGAGGGTGCAATACTTGTTAACCTCATAGAACTTGTTCAGATAAATCGTGGAGATGGGATTCTCCTGACCGTCGATTGCTCCGGATTCCAGAGAAGTGAACACCTCGGAAAACGCCATAGGAGTGGGGGCGGCACCCAAAGCCTTCCAGGTTGCCAGATGGATGGGATTCTCCATCGTACGAATCTTCAAGCCCTTCAGATCATTGGGTGTATGTACGTCAACCTTATTGTTCGTAACCTCGCGGAAACCGTTTTCAAACCAGGACAGGTTCTTCAGTCCCTGCGACTCAAGCTCTGCAGCAATCTTGTCACCAATTTCACCGTTGATAACGGCATCGGCTGCTTCATAGTTGGGGAACAGGAAGGGCAGGTCAAAGACCTTCAGATCGGAACACATTCCGGTCAACGGAGAGCAGGAGGTAATGACGCACTCCAGATTGCCCATAGCGACGTCCTGCGTCGCGGAGGTATCGTCGCCGAGCTGCGCATCGGAGTAGCACTGTACGTCGAACTCGGGATACTTTGCCTCGATCAGCTCCTCGAATTTTGAGGCACCAGTGGCCTCTGCGGACTGTGCAGACAAACCGAAGGACACCTTGATGATCTTCTTGTCGCCGGAACCGGAAGCCGCGGATGATTGTGCGCTTCCCGCACTGCTTGCGGTGGAGCCGCACGCAGACAGACTGAACACAGTACACAGTGAAAGGAACAGAGCCAAAATTTTCTTCATTTTTCTTACCTCCAAATTTTTTATGTATGGTTAGCTGATCATATTAGGAATCAACATTACCAAATTGGGGAAATAGGAAATGATCATAAGGCAGACGAACATAATTGCCATATACTTAAGACTCGGTTTGACTACTTGCATCATGGGCAGCTTCGACAAGCCGCAGCCAACATAGAGGACCGTGCCGACAGGGGGAGTAATAATGCCAATGCACAGGTTGCAAACTATCACAACACCGAACCAGATCGGATCCAGGCCTAGTTCTACGACTACGGGAATCAGAATCGGGGCCAGAATCAATAGGGCGGGCGTAAGATCCATGACGCAGCCGACCAGCAGCAGCAGCAAATTGATCAGCAGGATAACGACGTATTTATTGGTGGAAATTGCGAGCAGGCCTCTAGTTAACATATCTGGAATCTGAGCAGTGGTAATGTAGTATGCAGCCAGTGTCGCAGTACCGACGACAAACATAACGGCTGCCGTGCTTTTTGCCGTCTTGACCAAAATGGGCAACAGACTTTTGAGTTTCAGCTCGCGGTATACAAACCCGCCGATAATTAGAGCGTAGGCAACGGCTATGACACCGCATTCGGTGGCGGTGCAGACGCCGGTAAGAACGCCGCCCAGAATAATTACAGGCAGAAAAATTGCCCAGATCGCGCTTCTGAGTGCTCTCCCTCTTTCTCTCCAGGTTGCCTTCTTATGCTTGACGTAAACCGTCGGATTTTTGCGGCAGTGCGTTGACCAGATTATCATTAGCCCAATACCGATGATAATACCCGGGATAATGCCCCCCAGAAATAGCTTCGCAACGGATACGCCTGCGCAGCAGCCGTAAATAATCATGGGCATAGAGGGGGGAATCACCGGGCCAATCGTTCCGGCGGAGATAATCAGGGCGGTGGATTCATCCCGTTCGTAACCGTCGCTTTCCATCAAAGGGAGCATTATGGAGCCCACGGCGGTCGTATCGGCGACTGCTGAACCGGAAATACCCGCAAACAGCATACTCGCGAGGACGGACGTGTAGCCAAGCCCGCCGCGGACGTGTCCAATAAATGCTTTCGCGAAGCCCACGATACGACTGGAGATGCCTCCCTCGTTCATAATCTCGCCAGCAAGAACGAAGAACGGGATTGCCATCAGCGGAAAGCTGTCAACACCCTTGATAATCTGCTGCGTAACGGTTGCCGAGGAAATGTCACCCGTCATCACATACATCAAAACGACACCGGCAAGCGCCAAACAAAAGCCTACAGGCACATATAGAAGCAGACTGCCAAACAGTATTGCAAGAAATAAAACTAGAATCATTTTCCTTCACCCTCCTGTTCCGCAGCCTTAGGATTGACGGGCAGATCTTCATTTTTGATCAAGCTGGCCACATGCCAGAAAAGATTATTAAATGCAAAAATCAGCATCAGAGCCATCGAGAAAATGACAATACAGAACTTCCATGAATAAGAAAGCCCAGAAGCAGGAGCTGTCCAGCCATGCATGCTGACAGTTAGCTGAAGGCCCCCTAGAAAGATCAGAATCGTCAGGAAAATAACAAGAACATCCACAATAACGGCAACAAAGCGCGCTACTTGTTTGGGCAGCTTTTTCACCAAAATGTCCAACCCCATGTGGCCATTCTCCCTGTATACTAGGGCTGTACCTATGAACACGATCCAGATTTGCAAAAAGCGGGAAATCTCCTCCGACCATGGGATTGAGAAGTGCAATAAATACCGGCATACGACGTTTGTAAATACAAGACAGCACATCACAGCCAGCAAAATTGCAGCAGCGACATCGGCTGCCTTAGCAATTTTTCGCACAACTTTTTCTAACACTCCATACATTTGCCATACTCCTTCCTAACACACAAGCAGCATTTTCCGCATTGCGGAATCAAGTTCCACATGTTGCTTAAAAACAAAATGCGCTATGCACAGTACGTATATTGACATTAGCTTCAAAGATTGTCAAGTTGCTCTCAATATTTTTGTCTTAATAAACAAATACGCACATAAGAAATTAGCAATTAAAACAATTAAAATCATAAAATAAGCTCAAAAAGATTTAATATATATAATCCGCATTAATGTAACGGCGAACTACCTATCTGTCACGCTCATTTTCGATACCCCAGCATATAGGAAACCTGCTCCGCCGCCTTTTTAACCGCGGAGATCATTTCCTGCAGATCCTCTTCCATCCGATAATCCGGGCCAGAAATGCTGACGGCTGCGATAACCCGCTTGGTTATATCGCGAATTGGGGCGGCTACACAAATCAACCCCTTCTCAATCTCTCCGTTGTCCGATGCATACCCGTTCAATTTTGCGGCAATGAGTTCATTGCGTAAACGCACGGAATCGCTGATCGTATTTCCAGTTAGAGGTTCCTGCTTTTCCATCCACTCACAATATTGATCTATGTAATCATCAGTCTGATCTGCCAGCATTACCTTTCCGCCGCTGGTTGCATAGGCAGGAACCCTGCTTCCAATACGCGTGTTGCAGATAATAGAGCGGTGAGTTTCCACCTTGTCCAAGTAAAATATATCGTTCTCAAGCAGAATGCTCAAATTAATAGTCTCCCGGACTGTATTAGATAGATGCTCCAACTCCGGACGGGCGATCTGACGCAGATCAGACTGCCCTATAATTGAGCTTGCCAGTAAGAACAGGCGTGGACCAATATGATAGCTCTTTCGGACCGGATCCTGTTCCAGATATTCTCGATCCACCATGGTGGAGACTTGGCGAAATACAGTTGTTGTGGGAATATCAAGGTGATCAACGAGGGCTTTCAGTGTCCATTCCGTCTTTTGATCCATGAAGCATTCCAAAATCTGAAGCGCCCGAAGGATGCTGGAGACTTGTTCTTTTGCCATAAAAAATATCTTCCCTTCTGTGTAAAATTCCTAAAATGTTTTTGTGTGTAAAAATTGCTTGACAAGCAAAAAAGAAGTGATTATGCTAACTATAGCACAAAGTTGACAGCTTGTGAATATTTTTTACTTATATTTTTGGAATTCGATTTCGTAGAGTGGAATCTTGAATGCGGCTATCCCTTCTCTAAGCGCCAGCTTTAAAGTGCCGCCGGGAATCCCGGCTAAGTCGGATTAAAGGAAGGAAATGAAAGCATTGAGTAAGAAAAGTGTAGTCATGGACGGCAACACCGCTGCCGCATACGCCTCGTACGCGTTTACGGAGGTTGCCGCTATTTTCCCAATCACGCCGTCCTCCGTTATGGCGGAGAAGGTGGACGAATGGGCCGCCAAGGGGAAAAAGAACATCTTCGGGAATACTGTGGATGTGATTCAGATGCAGTCCGAAGCCGGCGCCGCCGGTACCTGCCACGGTTCGCTGCAGGCCGGCGCCCTCACCACCACCTACACCGCCTCTCAGGGTCTGATGCTGATGATTCCGCCCATGTACAAGATCGGCGGAGAGTTTTTGCCCGGCGTGTTCCATGTGGCATGCCGCACTGTCAGTGCCCACGCACTATCCATTTTTGGCGACCACTCCGATGCAATGACCTGCCGCATGACTGGTTTTGGAATGTTGATGTCTTCCTCTCCTCAGGAGGCTATGGATTTGGGAGCCGTTGCCCATCTGTCCGCCATTGGAGGCCGGTACGCCTTCATGCACTGCTTTGACGGCTTCCGCACCTCCCATGAGATGCAGCGCATTGAGGCTCTGGACTATGAGGATCTCGAAAAGCTGGTGGATTACAAGCAGCTGGAGGCTTTCCGCAAAAACGGCCTAAACCCGGAGCATCCCTCCACCCGCGGCACCACCGTTAATCCGGATGTATTCTTCCAGTGCAAGGAAGGTGCCAACGAAAAAATTGCCTCCATTCCCGGTGTCGTGCAGCACTACATGGACGAGGTTAACCGTCTCACCGGCCGGGACTACAAACTGTTTAACTACTACGGCGCTCCCGATGCCGAGGAGGTTGCCGTCATCATGTGTTCCGGCGCGGAAACCGTGCGTGATACCGTGGATTATCTGAATGCGCATGGCCGCAAGGTCGGCGTGGTGCAGGTACACCTGTATCGTCCCTTCTCCGTGCAGCACTTTGTTGACGCCATCCCCGCCACCTGCAAAAAGGTTGCCGTGCTGGACCGCACCAAAGAGTCCGGCTCCGTGGGCGAGCCGCTGTATCTGGATGTGCAGAGCGCCCTGCAGCAAGCGGGTCGCGGCGACATTCAGGTAGTCGGTGGGCGCTATGGTTTGGCCTCCAAGGATACTACTCCCGGCCAGATTGCCGCCGTATATACCAATCTGCGTCAGCCTCAGCCGAAAAATAACTTTACGATCGGCATTTTGGACGATGTGACCCATACCTCCCTGCCGACTGAGGAACTGGAGATCCACTATCCCGGCCAGACAGCCTGCAAGATTTGGGGCGTCGGCGGCGACGGAACGGTGGGCGCAAACAAAAACGCCATCACCATCATCGGGTTGACCGCTGATAAGTATGCGCAAGCTTACTTCTCCTATGATTCCATGAAGTCTGGTGGTTTGACCCAGTCCCATCTGCGCTTTGGTGACGAACCCATTCACGCTACTTATCTGGTAAACGCAGCGGACTTCGTGGGCTGCCATGCACCCACCTATGTACATAAATACGACACCACTGCCGACCTCAAGGACGGCGGCGTATATCTGCTCAACTGCCCCTGGTCCGCCTCGGAGCTGGATGCCCATCTGCCGGCCAAGATGAAGCGCGATCTGGCCAATAAACACGCTCAATTCTACATTATGGATGCCACCAAGCTCGCCGGAGAGCTGGGCCTTGGCAATCGAATCAACACGATTCTACAGTCCGCCTTTTTCCAGCTGACCCACGTCATTCCCATCGAAATGGCCGTGGCAGAGATGAAGAAGGGCAATTATCAGAGCTACTTTAAAAAGGGCGGTCAGGAGATTGTCGACCTCAATGACCGGGCTGTGGACGCGGGCCTGAGCGGCATGGTAAAAGTGGAGATTCCCGATACCTGGGCCGACGCCAAGGACGGAGCGCCGGAGAGCCTGCAGGGCACCGAATTCGTTAAGGAAATCGTGGTGCCCATGGATCGCCAGCATGGCGACGAGCTGCCGGTCTCCGTTTTTAAAAAGCACAACTGTCTGGACGGTACCTGGGAAAACGCCACCACCACCTACAGCAAGCGCGGCGTGGCCACGCATGTGCCTCACTGGAATCCCGACGTGTGCATCCAGTGCAACCGCTGCTCCATGTCCTGCCCCCACGCTGCCATTCGTCCCGTGCTGGTGACCGACGAGGAGAAGGCCGGAGCGCCCGCTTCCTTTGTCACCGTCCCCGCCAAGGGTACCGGCATGAAGGATTATTCCTTCCGTATGCAGGTCTCCCCCTATGACTGCCTCGGCTGCGGCGTGTGTTTGACCGCCTGTCCTGCTGAGGGTGCGCTGACCATGGTGCCCATGGAAGACGAGGCCGACCAGCAGCCCAATTTTGACCGCTACGCCATGAATGAAGCACTGCTGAAAAGGGATGTCATCAGCGACAAAAACGTGAAGGCATCTCAGTTCGCCAAACCTTACTTCCAATTCTCCGCCGCCTGCGCCGGCTGCGCTGAGACCACCTATATCAAGCTGGTCACGCAGCTGTTCGGCAGCCGTATGTATGTGGCCAACGCCTCCGGCTGTTCCTCCGCCTACGGCGGCGCCATGCCCATGACGCCCTATTCCTGCGACCAGCGCGGCTTCGGTCCCTGCTGGGAGCAATCGCTGTTCGAGGATAACGCCGAGTTTGCCTATGGCTTCCTCCATGCTCACGAGGCCATTCACAAGGAGCTGATGATTCGCCTGCACGCCCTGCGGGAGCGCGGCGTTGCGGCGGAGGCAATTGATGCTTATCTGGCGCAGTGGGAGGATTCTCAGAAGTCCCGCGAGGTTACCGATGCGCTGCTGGCCGCACTGGAGAAGGCAGACAGCAGTAAGGAAGCGGAATTTGTTCTGAAGAACAGGGAGTACCTGGCCAAAAAGTCCATCTGGGCCTTTGGCGGAGACGGCTGGGCTTATGACATTGGCTTCGGCGGCATTGACCATGTGCTGGCTCAAAACCGCAATATCAATGTGCTGGTGATGGATACCGAGGTCTATTCAAACACCGGCGGACAGTCCTCCAAGGCCACGCCCACCGCCGCGGTCGCTAAATTCGCCGCTGGCGGCAAGGCGGTCAAGAAGAAGGATCTGGGCGCCATCGCCATGAGTTATGGCTACATCTACGTGGCGCAGGTTGCCATGGGCTACGACCAGGCCCAGACGCTGAAGGCCATTCGGGAGGCGGAGGCCTTCCCCGGCCCCGCCATCGTCATTGCATACTGCCCATGTCTGGAGCACGGCATCAAGGCCGGCATGAGCTGCACCCAGCAGGAGATGAAGAAGGCGGTGGAATGCGGCTACTGGCACCTGTACCGCTATGATCCCCGCCTGATTGCCGAGGGAAAGAATCCCTTCCAGCTGGATTCTCCGGAGCCGGATTCCAGCAAAATGATGGACTACCTCAAGGGCGAAAATCGCTATTCCTCGCTGAAAATCAATTTCCCCGACCGTGCGGAGCGCCTATATCAAAAAACCATTGAGGACGCCAAGGACCGCTACGCCAAATACCGCAAAATGGCAGAAGATTAATCTTTCTCCTTTTAAACCATATTGATCGACCGCTTTCCCGAAACTTACCTCTCTTGGACAATGCCGTATGTAAAATGCATACGGCATTGTCCGCACAGATAGAAAGGATATATCGTATGAAAATGGATCAGGAAGCAATCCGGCGGGTAATCCCCCACCGGGACCCCATGCTTTTGGTGACCACTGTGGAGGATATGACTCCCGGCGAGCGTATTACCGCCACGTTTTACGTGGACCCCTCCCGGGAGATTTTCAAGGGCCATTTCCCCGGCGATCCGGTTTTACCAGGGGTATACTCGGTGGAATGTATGGCTCAGACCGCGGATATTCTGCTGCTATCTACCCCGCGGTACGCTGGCAAAATCCCTTTGTTTTTGGGTATCAACAACGTGCGGTTCCTGAAAAAAATTCTTCCCGGCGACACAATTGAAATCCTCGTGGAGCTTTTCAGTGAGCGGCCCGAAAAAGCCATTGCTACCTGCGCCGCCAAAATATACAACCACGGCGAGCTGGCGGCATCCGGTGAAGTGACGCTGGCTATGCGCTGATCCGGCTCTCCGCATACATCTTAAATAAGGAGGAGACAAGAATGTCACTAAAGACAGCGAAAGAGTACATCGATAGCCTGCGGGCGATGAAGACGCGGGTGTACATGTTTGGGGAGAAGCTCGACAACTGGGTGGACCACCCCATGATCCGCCCCAGCATCAACTGCGTGGCCATGACCTACGCACTGGCACAGGATCCCAAGTACGCGGACCTGATGACCGTGAAGTCCAGCCTGACGGGCCACACCATCAACCGCTTTACGCATCTGCATCAGTCCACAGAGGATCTGATCAACAAGGTGAAGATGCAGCGTCTGCTCGGCCAGAAGACCGCCAGCTGCTTCCAGCGCTGCGTGGGCATGGACAGCGTCAATGCGGTGGTCTCCACGACCTATGAGATCGATGCGGCACACGGCACGCACTATCACGAGAACTTCAAGAA
>JAEWYA010000212.1 GCA_023395775.1 Bacillota bacterium | reverse complement strand
CCCGCCAAAGCCCACCGCGCTTTGCCGGGGGTTTGCTTTGCAAAGAGGATATAAGAGCCTGCTCGTTTAGGCGTATTTGCGTCGGTTGTACATGGCGATGGACAGCGGGATCGAAATTGCCGTCAGAACCGCGGCCAGCACGGGGATGCCCAGCGAGAACAAAATGTTCAGCCCTTCCGGAATCTCCCCGTCGGAACCCACCACGCCCTGCACCAGTGCCGCGCCGCCGCAGGACAGCGCGACGATCAGCAGGATAAAGAACATCCGGCCCTTTTCTACGCCGAAGCGGAACATGAGCGGCATAGTGATTGCGATCATGATAAGGCCGATGCACAGCGAGGGCAGAACCTGGGAGAGGGTCAAGCCGTACCCCGAGGGCATGATGTGCCCCAGGATCAGATGGGCTGCGGCGCTCAGCACGGTGGCGGCCCCAATTGCCAGCCAGCCCAGAGCGTATTTGCTCAGCACAATGTCGCCGGGGGTATAGGGCATCATGGACGCCAGCTCCGTCCACTTGCTCCGCTCGTCATAGGCCATGGCCGTATAGGGCAGCATCCCGCAGTAAACGATGGCGAAAATGCTCATGTTCGCTCCCGGGAGCACCGCGAAAATCGCGATCATCAGCAAAAACACCCGCATCTGCCGAACAAGTACGAAAATATCCTTTTTTAAAAGAGCCTTCATGCCTGCTTTTCCCCCTTCACAAGAAACAGAATGACATCTTCGATATTGGGCCGGTCCATCTGGAACGCTGCCGAGACCAGCTTTCGCTTTACCAGAACCCTCGCGCCGTAGGGTGATTTCTCCACGCCGCAGACGGCTTCGTCGGGGAGGTCCGCCAGCTGGGCCTTCGTGCAGCTGACAATGCCGTACTCGTCCCGCAGGGCGTCTTTTTCCATGCAGAACCGGAGCTGGCCCTTATGGAGAAACGCGATGTAATCGCACAGATTTTCAAGGTCGCTGACGATGTGGGACGAGATCAAAATGGAGTGCTCCGCATTCCGGGTGAACTCAGTGAAAAGCTCCAAAATTTCGTCCCGCACGATGGGGTCAAGGCCGCTGGTGGCTTCGTCCAGAATCAGCAGCCGGGGGCTGTGGCTCAACGCCACGGCGATGGCCAGCTTCATGGTCATGCCCCGGGAATAATCCTTGAACGCCTTTTTGGACGGCAGGTCAAAGCGCTTTAAAAAACCGTCGTAAACTGCCGCGTCCCAACGGGCATAGGTGTCCGCCATCACAAGACCCACCTGATTTGCGTTCAGCGTTTCGGGATAGTACGCCTCGTCCAGCACAATCCCGATATCCTCCTTTATCAGCTGGAACTCCTGGCTGCGGTTGTTCACGCCCAAAACGCTGATCTCGCCGCTGTCGGGCCGCAGGGCTTGCATGATCAGGCGGATGGTGGTGGATTTGCCCGCCCCGTTTTCACCGACCAGACCGCAGATGGACCCCTGAGGCAGCTCAAAATTCAAGTTCTGTATGGCGAAATCGCCAAAGCTTTTGCTGACGTTTTTGATTTCAATTGCATTCATCGCTTATTCCCCCTTTAAGATTACGCGCAGCATTTCCTGCAATTCCCCGTCCGTGACCTGACAGCTTCCCGCCAGATCCGCCGCGGATTGCAGATATCCCTCGATTTCCCGGAGACGGCTCTCCCGGATCAGTTCCGTGTTCTGCTCCGCCACAAAGCATCCCTTGCCCGCCACCGTGTATAAAAAGCCGTCTGCCTCCAATTCGTCATACGCTCGCTTTGTGGTGATGACGGAGATGCGCAGGTCCTTGGCCAGTGCCCGGATGGAGGGCAGCGGCTGCCCCGGGTCCAATGACCCCGCCACAATCTGATCCTTGATCTGGGTGGCGATCTGCTCATAGATGGGTGCGCTGGAGGAATTGCTCAATAGAATGTCCAAACTGTAATCACCTCGCATACTGTACATGAACAGTATATACAGTATGCGCAGTTTGTCAAGGGGAGATATAAAAAATTCTCCTCAAAATTTTCTTGGTATGGCAGGCAAGTGGGAAAAGCACTGGGAAAACGGGAGAAAGTATGGTATCATACGATTGCATTTTATGGGAGAGGTGAGCGGATGGAGACGGCGGCGGGACAAAATGAACTGACGCTTTGGTGGCGGGCTGCGCCCGACGGCGTGGAGGTGACGCGGGTGGAGACCGGCGACCGGAACGTGATTTTGCCGGAGACCGTCCGGGATCTTCCGGTGACCGCCCTGAGCCATCATGCCTTTTCACCGAATCAGCCCGCCCCGGAGGGAGCGCCCCTGCGCATCACCTGCGGCGGGGGAACGCCGGAAAACGACACGCGGAGGATTGAGACCGTTACCCTTCCGCCCACGGTGCGGCGGGTGGGGGATTACGCCTTTTTGGGCTGCGCCGCGCTGCGGGAGCTGCGGGTTACGGAGCCGGTGGACCTCTGGGGTGGCAGCGTGTTCATGAATTGCCGCAGTCTCCGCCGTTTTTTCGTCCGGGCGCGGGACAGCCGGGCGGAAAGTATCTCCTACTTTGCCGACGAGCTGCCGGTGGAGCTGGACGTGACCGTGGAGTACCCGGATGGCGAGACGGCCCGGCTGATCTTTCCGGAGTACCGGGAGTCCTATGAGGAGAATTCCCCGGCCCATCACTTTGATTTCCATCTCTACGGACCGGGCTATCCCTATCATCATGTGTTCCGGGAGCGAGCGCTGCCTTTGGCGGCATACGACGCGCTGTTTCCCGGACTGCTGGCCACAGAGCATGACCCGGACTGCGC
>JAEWYA010000153.1 GCA_023395775.1 Bacillota bacterium | reverse complement strand
CCGGGGACATTCCCCGCAGCCACATTGTTTTTCTTGGGGGGATGGGGGAGCGGCTTGAGATTGCGCAGCACTCCTACAATATGGATTGCTTTGCCCACGGCACCTGCGATTGCGCGGCATTTCTGGAAGGTAAGCCGGCGGGCCTTTACTCCGTGGAGAATGTATTCGGGAGTGCGCAAGAGTAATGAACGGGGCGGCCCGCCTCCCGGGAGAGTCTGCAACACAATCTGTTGCAGACCGTTGGCGGACGGCATTAAAAAACGCAGCATCGGTGGCAACAAAAGGAGGCTCGTGGGCAGCGCCATGAGTCTCCGTTTATATGTGCTTCTCACCTCTATGTATATTTCCAACCCGCGCGTTTTGCCAAATCCAACATCCCAGAGCAAAACCGCTCCCACCGTGTCAATGTTATATGTGACGGGTCGCCCTCGCGAATACGCATGGTGCGGCGGATTTCCTTGGGAATGACCACTCGGCCAAGGTCGTCGATGCGGCGTACAATTCCAGTGGCTTTCATCTATAACTTCCTCCTAAGGTATCATTTGGTTCGGTGGATGTAGTATCCGCAGGATTTGTTTTCCTATGCGGTTGGATACGCTGGAACTGTCTGGAAACGCTCCGCCGGCCGGTTCTACCGAAAACCCGAAAAAGAGAGCAGTTTACCGCCAAAATTGCTTTTGAGAGTTTTATTTTTTCCGGCTGTGCGGCTAATATAACATCCGCGGCGGCAATAAAAAAGCCTCCGGCTAAGCCGGAGGCTTTGACTTTAGAGCCTTGTGACCACGGGAATGACCATGGGGTTGCGCTGGGTGTTTTTGAAGAGATAGCTGCTGACGGCGGCCTTTACCGCGCTGCGCAGCTCACCGTCGTCCCGGCCTTTTTGACGGGGAGCGTTGGCGGCCGCCGTCATGGCGATGTTCTGCAGCTCCCGCATCATATCGTCGGACTCCTTCACGTAGATAAAGCCCCGGGTGACAATTTCAGGTTTGGAGAGCAGCTGCCCGTCGTGGGAGGAGACGGGCAGGATGACCACCACCATGCCGTCCTCTGCCAGACGTTTGCGGTCCCGCATGACCACGGCGCCCACATCGCCCACGCCGGAGCCGTCTATATATACCTCGCCGGAGGGAACGGTGCCGTTGAGCTTCATGCTCTTTCCAGTAATCTCAATGACGGAGCCGTTTTCCGCGATGGCAATGTGATTGCGCTCCATACCCATGGACTGAGCCAGATTGGAGTGGATCTGGAGCATCCGCTGTTCGCCGTGGACCGGAATGAAGAAACGGGGCTTCGTCAGCGCGTGGACGATCTTCAGCTCCTCCTGGCAGGCGTGACCGGAGACATGGAGCATATCCGCCCGATCATAGATCACGTTGACGCCCTTGCGGAACAGCTCGTTGATGACCCGGCCCACCGTAACCTCGTTGCCGGGGATGGCGGAGGCGGAGATGATGACCTTGTCCCCCGCGCCCAGCTCTACCTGCCGGTGGGTGGAAAACGCCATGCGGTACAGCGCGCTCATTTCCTCGCCCTGGGAGCCGGTGGTGACGATGACCTGCTTGTTTTTCGGAAGGCCCTTGATCTTGTTGATATCCAGAAGAGTGTTCTTGGGCACCTTCATATAGCCAAGCTCGGTGGAGACCTTCATCATGTTCTCCATGCTCCGGCCTGTAACGGCCACCTTCCGCCCTGTGGCGGCGGCGGCGTCCAGAACCTGCTGGATGCGGTGGACGTTGGAGGCGAAAGTGGTGACGATGATACGCTCATTGCATCCAGTGAACTGGCGCATAAAAGTGGCGCCAACGGTCTTTTCCGAAGGGGTAAAGCCGGGGCGCTCCACATTGGTGGAGTCGGCGCACAGAGCCAGAACGCCCTCTTTCCCCAGCGCACCCAGGCGGGCCAGATCCATGAACTCTCCGTCGATGGGGGTGGAGTCGATCTTGAAGTCTCCGGTGTGGACGACCGTCCCCATGTGGGTGTGGATCGCAAAGGCCACGGAATCCGCGATGGAGTGATTCACATGGATAAATTCCACGTTGAATTTGCCCGCCCGGACGGTTTCACCCGGCTCAACGGTGATGAGTTTAGTGGATTTTACGAGCCCGTGCTCCTCCAGCTTCAGCTTGATAAGACCGGCGGTAAACCGGGTGCAGTAGATGGGGAGGTTAACCTGCTTGAGCACGTAGGGGATGGCCCCGATGTGGTCCTCATGCCCGTGAGTGATGAACAGACCACGGACTCGGGCCCGGTTTTTGATCAGGTATGTTACGTCTGGTATCACAAGATCGATGCCGTACATGTCGTCTCCGGGAAAGGCCATGCCGCAGTCCACGACGATCATCTCGCCGCCGCACTCGTAAACGGTCATGTTTTTGCCGATCTCGTCCAGTCCTCCGAGAGGAATAATTTTCAGTTTTTCTGCCATAGATAGAGAACTCCTTTATTATTTAAGTATGTAAAAATACGGAGATCTCGCTGAATGCCCGGCGAAAGAACGCATACCAAAATAAGGCGCAAAAGCTTTTTGTATCGCAAAAAGCCGCACCAAACTAAGGACGACCCGCCTCCGTCCGACCCCGTTTCGCCGGCGGAAAGGCGCGCTGCGTCCGCGCTGCACCCTGTGAGATTGTCCGTTTATTAAACCGGAATGGAACCGCAGTTCTGCCCGGTGAAATACAAAAAACCAACACTTTGCGGCGGCGGAGCAGCAGATATTCGCTGCTCAACGCGCTGCGCGCAAAACTCTGTATGGTAATACACAGCATAGTATACCACGTTCCACGTGATTTGTATACACTTTTTTAAAATTGGCTTTGGAGATCGGCGAAAGGACGCCGCGCTGCATGTGCTCTGAGCCGCGCCTTTTCGCCTGACTTAACACGCCTGAACGATCTGATAAAAATCGACAGCGCAGGCGCGCGCCAAAAATTGCGGGAAGCTTCCCGCAATTTTTATAGTTATTTTCAATCATCGGAGGATACACTGAGCCCGCCAAGCAAAAGAAGCCTATAAGGAGATGATCTTGTGTCTCACCGAAAATTTGCTTTAATTCCAGCTTACGAACCGGGAGAAACGCTTGTGCAGCTGGTTTGTTCGCTGCTGCTGCGGGGGTTTGCCGTCGTCGTGGTGGACGACGGCAGCCAGGAGGCGTACCGCCGGATTTTCCAGGCGGTGCCGCCGCCGGCCGTGGTACTTTCGTATCCGGGAAACAGAGGGAAAGGCCATGCCCTAAAGTTCGGCATGACTTATGTCCAAGAGCGCGCCGCGGCGGACGACGTTCTGGTCACGTTGGATTCGGATGGCCAACATACCGCGCAAGACGCCGACCGCGTGGCCGAGGCGGCTCTTCGCCGGCCGGAGGCCCTGACGCTGGGCGTCCGTGCTTTCGGCCCAGGGACTCCCGCCCGAAGCCGGTTTGGAAACGCCGTGACCCGGGGAGTCTACCGCTTGTCCAGCGGAGTCCGCGTCCGGGACACGCAGACCGGCCTGCGGGCGTTTGGCGCAAAGCTGCTGCCCGCGCTAAAAGGCGTGGAGGGAGAGCGGTACGAATACGAGATGAACGTGCTGCTGGAGTGTCCCCGACGGGGAATACCCATACAGGAGATCCCGATTCAAACCATCTATCTGGAGCATAACAGCGGCTCCCATTTTCACCCTGTCCGGGATTCCCTGCGGATTTACAACCGCATTTTCAAGTTTGCCGCGTCCTCGTTGGCGGGCTTTGCCACCGACTACGGTCTGTACAGTCTGCTGGTGATGATATTGTCCG
>JAEWYA010000106.1 GCA_023395775.1 Bacillota bacterium | reverse complement strand
CGATGTTTGCTTCGTCGGTTTCCTTCTCGCATTCCGAGCAGGCATAGGTGTAATACACATCATCACGCTCGTGGAACTTGGGAGGCTCAATGACGAGAGAGCGGTGAACCTCCTTGCCAATGATGGCAGTACCAGTGACACAGGCCAGTCCAAGCACGATTGTCTGGTGAATATCCTGTGCATCTACCTCAGAAATTGAAACATTGAACTTGTTTTTTACTCTATTAATTAAGCTTTTTACCACCATCCGCTTCTCTTTTAAGGAGTGAACCAACGGCGCATAAAGCTTAATGGTTGCCGCTTCAACGATCATTTATAACCGCCCCTCTCGTTGTACTTGAAAAATTGACTTTTGCAGGAAGTTCCCACTAGAGTGATGCGAATAAAACATCCGTCACATCAAATAATAGCAATACGTGAGATGGCATCTTGCCATTCCACACCAATCTATTATACCTGCTTAAGGATAGTTTAAGCCCCTGTGTTTCGTATCAAAACATTCGTATTCAAAGGAGCATTCTTGTGAAAAAGGAACTAACAGAAAAGCAACTTCCATCTACGCCGGATAACGCCAAGCACAAGTCACGGCAGGCGAAAAAGAAAAGCGGAGATATCTCAAGGGGAAACACACAAGGCAAAAAATGATGCGTAAATCTCAAATGCGTTAAACCATCCGCAATCAAACGTTTTAAAGGATTCGTTTCCAGAAAGGCTGATTCATTGTGAATAATAATAAGAACCGAACAAAAGACAGGCCCAAAAGCAATCCAGAGCTGAGAAAGATGAAGCCGAAAGAAAATGCAGATATTGGTATCATAAACGGCATAAAGATAAGCCTGCATTCTAGCGGGCATGAGAAGGAAATGGAGGATAAAAGATGAATCAGATGCTTTGCAGTGTGTCCGGTATCCAGAATAAAGATCAAAAGACCCAAATAAAGAATTCGTTGAACAAGATCGAGGGCGTAGGCGAGGTGGGCGTCAATTTAGTAACGGGCACGCTGGATATTAAATACAATGACCCAGCTACAGAAGCTGGCATTAAGAATTGCATTGAGAACACAGGCTTTAAAATTGTTTATGAGTAATGGCCCAAGTATGTAAGAGCCGTGTTAAACTATAAATAATAGAAGTACACCCTAAGATAGGTCCTGATTGCTTTATGAAATCAGCCTTCTTAATTTCTGACAAGCCTATGGTCATTCCAAAGGCTTGTTTTTTTATGGGATGACGAGTCAGTTTAAACATAATCCTGCTAATAAAAGTCAAGCGGAATTTTGAAGAATATACGAAATCGTTAATCACTAAAAATAAGTATAGCAAAGCCAGGCATCTGTTTCAATAGATGCCCTGTAAAATAATAACAATTGGTTTATCGATACAGTTCTTTTACTCTGGCATAATAGATTCTCAAGAATTTATTTAGAGCCGCAATTTTTGCTACACGTGGAGGCTTCCCTTTGGCCTCTTTCTTCAGAAGAAAATCATAAACCGCTGCATCTCTTGTTGGCTTGACACACTTTAGAAAGCGTATCACCTCATACCCGGTTTTACGCAAAGAGGATGAGCCACGTTTTGAAATATGCCTGTTAGTACCTGTAAATGTTCCAGACTGAAATGGTGGTGCATCCAAGCCAGCACAGTTGATCCGGAATTGCTCAGGGTATCAACGGTACTTGCAAGTCTCAAGAAAAATGGCATTGAAGTTGAACGGTATAACCTGACGAACGCGCCCCAGAAGTTTATTAAGAATGTGGAAGTGAATCAGCTTATCTCAAAAGGCATTGATGTGCTTCCTGTCATTGTGCTGGATGGAAAAGTGGTTATTTCCAGAAGATATCCAACGAACGATGAGTTTATTTCCATGTTGAATGTACCGAGAAGCTAATGAAGTGGACATGCCGGGGATCTCATCCTTACCTGTTAGGTCCGCAACAATACGAGATACGTAAAAGTATCGTCCGCCTGCTGAAGAAAGGCAAAAGCAATCACGAGATTGCTGAAACGCTTGACGAGAGTGAAGGCACATTAAAGCGGCCAGTAAACATATAAAGGAGCCTCGCTGCATGGAGAAAAGCCAATTGCAACGAGGCTTCTTTGTAGTTAACTTAATTACATTCCCTGTAAAGAGAGCATCTCAATCATAGTCAAGCCTTGTTTACTTATCCGCAGGTAATCAGAATTTTCGTCTTGACTCTTACCGAGACTTATAAGGATAACAGATCTCTTACAGCAGTACAACGGGGGCAATTTAATTAAGTTATTTCACATCATAGCACCGCTGATAAACAATTTCGGTGTATTATTAAAAATCGGCTTACTTTTCTGCTTAAAATTAAACAGCAAGCCAGGCAGCTTTTACTGGACATGGTCTTCGGGAAAATCCCGGATCACAGAGTCTATGGAGCATTTAGAAACTGAGCCTATTTACTATCTCAACTACTACAATAACCGCCGCATCAAGGCAAGGTTGAAGGGCCTGCCATCCGCAACTCACAGACAGCAAGCCCTCCAGGCCGCTTAAAATGATTTTCTTTAACTTTTGGGGGTCATTTCATTTCTGTATGATCCAAAATATTCGGCAAATAATAAACATATCTAAGATGGAGGAACAAAAACGCAAAAACTGTACGAAACTGCGGTGCTATCGCCGCACCCTCCTGCTACATGAAAGAAAAGGAAGGATGCCTTATATGAAGATCAAAAGAGTCCGTATTAAAAGTGTACAAAGCTCGCCGCTCATGCAGAGTGCAAAAGCCATGACTGATTTCAGTGCCGAAAAAACAGATCCACAGGGAAGCTATACCGGCTGTCCAATTGATCCGCAGGACGTTCCCGTTCAAGACGCTGACGATCTGTAGCCTACAAAGAAGCTTGTATTCAGCCCTATTACTGCCAAGCCGGAGGGCTCCAACCGCGCAGTCGTCGCAATGCCCATTCCGGGGCTGAGTTTCAGGGCAATCGCGCGTCACTTTGTATCTGTTCCAACTTTACTGCCGCTGTCCCCTTTCAGGAAATTTCAGATAGCATTCAATGGGCAGAACCAAACAGCCTTTGCCACCACTTGCGCTTTGGCGCGGCTCCCGGCCGCGGGGCCGGACCCGCCGGACGCGCCGGCATATCCAACGGCAGTGCGTCCGGGTTCAGCATTCCGTGCAGGGCGTTGACGCGACGCAGCAGCTCCGTCTGATGCTCATTCATATGCCCGCCGGAGCTGCTGGCATACTGCTCACGCAGCCGCCCGTAAAGCTGTGGGAGCATTCCAGCCGCCTCCGTTGCGCCGCCCTGATACGCTTCGCTGACGCCGCCGTGAACCAGTTCGGCGGCCTTTTTATCATCTTGGCTTTCAGTAGCACTGCGCGTGTAAGCGAAAAAGTTTTGAAGGCTGGGCGCTTCTCCAGGCCGACTGCCCGTTAAGGCTCCGCGGGTTTCCTGATCCCAGATTCCCGCCCGCTCAGCGGAAGCCATCCCCATACCTCCGTGTGCATTAAACGCATTATCGATCAGGTGAATGCGCTGCCGCTCTCTGTCTTCGGTCCAGTTGTCAAAATTCGTCGCGCTGAAAACTCTGTCCCCATTTCCGGTAATCAGATCCATCAGCGCGACCCGGCCCATCGTTCTCTGATAGTCCTCTATATCCTCCGGGGCTTCGGTCAGCTTGCCCTCATTGTCTTTCCTATTGGCACGAGGATCGGTGCGCGACGTTCCCTCCACGAACTGATAAAGCGCGGCTCTGTCTGCGAGTCCCTCCGCCGTCTCGCCATCCCCGGGTCCCGCAAGAGTGTGGCCGAACATTCCCGTGACCTGTCCGCGCTCACTGGCCCGCAGTCCCCGTACTCCCGGAGCGTCAAAACTCCAATTGCTGCCCCTTCTGCCGAACATGGAGCCTCCCGCGTTGTAAAAATCCGCAACCGCGGCTTCCAGCATCGGGTTGTCTCTGGGCTTTAGGACTGCCGGACCGGAACTGGTGGAAACACCTGCCACCGATGCAAGATCGCTGCCGCTGGCCTTTTTCAGCGTCTCGACCTGCGTTCCCGGGCTGATCTCGCCGGGTGCGTCGGATGATTTCCGTCTGCGGAACGGGTTTCGGAACATCTGAATCCCGCCGGAGGGCGCGGACGTCGTGGCGGCGTCGCTCCCCACCGAGCCCTGCTGCACGGTGTGCACCAGCTCATGCGCCGCGACGGACGGCTCGAAGCCGCCGGTACCAAAATATACGTCCGAGCCCGTGGTATAGGCCCGCGCGCCGATCTCATCGGCGTAGGCGGCCGCACTGGCGTCCGTATGGAAGCGCACCTTTGAAAAATCTGCGCCCAGCCGAGAGCCAAGCTCCCGCTTCACTTCCTCAGGACCGCCTGCCCCGACGCCCGCAGACAGCCGGTCGGCTTCGTTTTCCGCCGTGGGGATCTGCGGCTGCGGTTTCCCAGGCAGACGGGACAAAATGCTGGATTCCAGATTTGGAAATCCCAAATAATCCGTCTCATATGCCGCGGCAAGCGCGCTGTTCGGCGCGGAGGCCCCCTCCCTGAGGGCGCAGGTCTGCCCTCTTTCTTCTGCGGCGTTTTTCTCCGTTTTCCGCTCAATTTGATGCTTCATCTCGCGCACTCCTTTCTGTTCGTTAAATGGTCTTGCGCAATGTCAGAATGTTCTGACCGTTTTCATAGCGATATTCCACGTCGTCCATGGTTTTTTTGACCATCAGAATGCCAAGTCCCCCGATTCCCCGCTTTTCAGCCGGAAGCGTGACGTCGGCGTCCTCCTTGAGCAGAGGATTGAAGGGCGTGCCTCTATCCAGAAACTGTATGGAAATCCGCAGCGGGTCGTATTCCACACCGCAGCGAACCACCGCCTCCCCCTCGCCGGAGCGATAGGCATAGCTGGCGATGTTGACGAAGATCTCCTCCACGGCCACCTTGAGCTGGAAATCAACTTTGGAGGAACACGGATAGTCCTTTAGCTGCTCGGTCACGAAGGATTGTACGGCCTCCAGCTGATCCTGCCGGGCGGGAAACGTTTTTTCGATCATAAACTTTCCCCCTTTTGCCCGGAACGGTATTCAAAGCCCAGCATGGTGATATCGTCGAACTGCTCCGCCTCTCCCACGAACGCATTGATACTCCTCTTGATCCCGCCAAGCGTCTCCCTGGCCGAAACGCCGTCCGGAAAGCCGTTCAGGCTTTGCACAAGCCGTTCCTCACCGAACAGCCTCTGCTCCGCATCGGTGGCCTCAGTCACGCCATCCGTATAGAGAAACAGGCGGTCGCCCGGGTTAAGCTGAATGGGATTTTCCCGGTACCGGGTCTCCTCCAGTCCGGCAAGCACAAAGCCCGGGCGGCTCCGGAGCCACTCGTATTCCCCGCCGCGCCTGCGAAGAAGGGGCGGATTGTGCCCGGCGTTTACATAGCACAGCAGCCCGGTGCTGATCTCCAGAACCGCCATCCAAGCCGTAACGAACAGCCCCGCGTCGTTCCCTTCGCACAGCTGGGCGTTGGTCTTTGTAAACACGTCCGCAGGGGATTCGCCGCTTTGCGCGTAGTTTTTGATCAGGGTCTTTGCAACCACCATGAACAGTGCCGCCGGAACGCCCTTGCCGGACACGTCTGCGATCACCAGCGCAAGGTGATCCGCGTCGATCAGGAAGAAGTCGTAAAAATCTCCGCCGACCTCCTTGGCGGGGGTCGTTTCGGCGTAAATATCGAACTCCGGGCGGGCCGGAAACGCGGGAAAAATACGCGGCAGCAGATCCGCTTGAATCTGGGTGGCGACGCTGAGCTCCGCGCCGATGCGCTCCTTCTCCGCCGTCATATCGATCAGGCTGCGGACGTAGGCGGCCATGTCCTCCTGCATCTTGCGGAAGGCCTCCGCCATTTTTTCCACTTCGTTCCCCGTGTGGATCTCCGGCATGTTCACCAGAGAGATCCCCTCCGACAGCTCCGTGCGGTTGGCCTCCACAAATCCCTCCGTCGCACGCGTCAACTGATTGATCGGCGTGACTACCGTCTGGCGGAGAATCGACAGCGACAGCAAAACGGCGCCGACCGTCAATGCCAGCAGAAGCGCCGAAAGACCGATCAGAAAACGATGCTGGGTATTGACCACCTCGTTCATGTCGATGTCCGCCATCACGTAACCGGCCATGGTTCCGTCCTCATGCAGGACCGGGCACATTGCCGTCATCAGCCAGCCATAGGTTGCGTCGTGGGCGATGATAGGCTGTACCTCTTTGCCGGCCAGCAGCTGATCCGTGATCCTTGCGAAGGGGCCCGCGAGCTCCACATAGGTGCCGAGGGAGCAGTTTCCGCCGGCATAATAGTTGCCATTCTCACCCGCCTTCAGGTCGGAATCAAAAAGAAATGTGACGCCCGTACCGTTGGGGCGTACAACATAGAGGTACTCCACGTCGTTGTTGTCCACCAGGCTCAGTATAAAGTCCTGAACTTCATAATACCGGTCGTCCGTCGTCCGCGCCGCGTAGTAATGATCCAGATCGTCCGCCGTAAGCTGGCTGGCCAGTGTTTTTACCAGGCTGACGCCGGTTTTGTCATAGTATTTTGTGATTTCCCCTGAGTACACGCGATAGCTCACCGTTACGGCGACTGCCCCGAGCACGGCGCTGATCAGGGCGATCAGAATGGTCAGCTGCTTTCCGAAGGACTGATTCTTCTTCCCTTTGATAAGCTTCTTCATGATTCCTGCGCCTCCCCCTCCGATACGGTATCCTCAGGACGCTTTTCCACGGTTAAAATATCCTCTGCGTCGCCCGGCGTAAACCTGATCTGTTCCGCGCTTGCGCGGATGAACCGGGCGGCCTGCCCGGCGGCCATACCATCGGCTTCGTCCAGCGGGTCCCTTCCGCCCATCGGCGCCCTGACCTGCAGCGTCACGCTCCGCGTCTGGGGATTGACGGCGCATTCCAGGCACAGCGCCTCTCCTTCTTTCAGCTTCCAGCAGCACAGCGTGAACAGCTCCCCGGCCAGAACCACGATCTGCGCAATCGCGCGCGGCGCATAGCCGTTTCGGGACAGCTGCCGCTTGAGGAACTGAGTGATCTGCGCCTCTCCGTCCCGGTTCGCCGAAACGTCGCACTGGTCAAGATACATGCTGCTGCGCCGATACTCCAACAGCATGATTGCAAAGCTGTCCACCGCCTCCGGACGGGCCGCGTAGGCCCTCCCCTCGTCGCCGACGCAGCGAAGGAGGCCGTCCAGATCCATATTCCTGCCGCGGCTGACATTCAGCGTGACCTGAAGCTGTCGCCCGGAGAACTCCTTCCCCTCCGCGTCCGCGATGCGGCTCAAACCCGCTGTGCAGAAAAAGAACCGGTCTCCTTGACGCAGCGTGACCTTCCGCGCCTGATAGACGACATTCTCGTTCTGACCCAGTGGCGCATAGACCGGCTCCTGCATCCCCTCGTAGCGGTCCTTGCTCCGCATCAGAAACGGTGAGCACTGCCCGGCGTTGATATAGGAAAATGTGCCGTCCTCCTCCAGAACGCCGGCCAGCGCCTCCAGCGCCATTCCGCTGCCAATCTCATAAAGCTGCCGGTTGGCGGCGGTCATCGCCTCTACCAGCGGGAGGCCGGAGCGCAGCTGACTTTTGACCGTCGTCCGCGCCACGACCATAAAAAGCCCCGCCGACATCCCCTCGCCGGGGACCTCTCCAATCACGATGCCAAGTCTTCCATGCTCCAAAAGAAAATAATCAAAAAAGCAGCTGCTGAGCTCTCGCGCCCGTTCCACGCGGCCCCGGATATCAAAAGCCTGCCCCTCTGCCGGAAGCGTCTTGGGCAGCATGGCCGCGTTGATCTCATTGGCAAGCTGAAGCTCCGTCTCCAGCCGCTCCTCCCGCACCGCCAGCTGCGTTTGTTCCTGACTGTGACGGTCGATCTCCTCCAGCATGTTCCGGAATGCATCCGACAGCATCTGCAGCTCATCATGGCTTCTGAGCCGAAGGCTGGAAAAAGCCCCTTTATTCTCTCCGCCCTCATAGGCCTGCGCGGCCTGCGTCAGCTGACGGATAGGATGGATCACAGAGCGGCGGATAAAAATCAGATAAACCGCCATGATTCCAAATGTCAGCAGAGAGGACAGCGCCGCCATGCTGAGCAGAAACTGATGCTCCGCGGACAGCACCTCACTCATGCTGATGTCCACCATGATATAGCCCGCCATGGTCCCGTCCTTGTGGTTCACCGGATAGCTGATGGTCATCAGCCATCCGTAGCTCTCGTCCTTGGACTGGACGGGGTCGATTGCCTGCCCCGTCAGCATTTGATCCGTCAGCTGGACAAAGGGCCCCGCCAGTTCTACATAGGTCCCAAGGGAACAGTTCCCTCCCGCATAGTAGTCGCCGTTCGCGTCGGCGCGCATATCGGAGTCGAACAGGAATGTCACCCCGGTGCCGTTCGGCCGAACGACATACAGATATTCCACGTCGTTGTTGTCCGCCAGGTCCAGGATAAAGTCCTGCAGCTCATAGTACCGGTCATCGGTTTTGTCCGTTTGGTAGTAACGGTCCAGATCTTCCGGCGTCAGCTCACTGGCCAGCGTCCGGTCCAGATTTTCCCCCATCCGCTGCAGGGAATTCCTCAGATTAGTGCTGTAAGACCGGTAGCTGACCGCCACCGACGCCGCGCAAATGATCGCGGACATCAGAAGTGTCAGCAGTACAATCTTCTTCCCCAGGGTAAACCGTCTTTTCTCTTTCAGCCTGCCCATCCCCTTTCTCCCGGCCGTGACTCAGATTCAGATCCGTACCACAAGCGTGTTGAATCCGGCATAGTGCCGGTAGAAAAAGTCCTTTGCCCGCGTTTTGATGACCTTGATGCCAATAGCGTCCAGTCCTGTCTCCCGCTCAAGGCTGATACCGTCCGTATTGAGTGCAAATGGGTTGAACTCCTTGGCGTTGTCGCGCAGGTGCAGGGTGATGTCCCCGTCGTCCTGCGGAACGATTGTCAGCTGGATATAGCCGTCCTGTGCGTGGAAAGCCTTGCTGAGGATGACGCCGCAGACCTCTTCCACCATCATGGAAACAAAGTAGGTCTGCTGGTGGCTGGCCCCGCGCTGCTCCATGTAGGCGTCCACCTCCCGCTCCACGCAGCCCAGGTCCGCCGTCCCGCTGTACAAAAACGCCGTATAAACGTTGCCGTCGTCCGGCTTCAGATAGGTCCAGCTTTTCTTTTTCCGGTTATAGAGGATCATCACCAGCAGCGTCGCCGTCTCCGTGGCGGGGTAGATCCACCAAAAGGCGCTCATGCCCACACGGCCCAGCAAAAGGCTGAACGAAAGGAAAAACACAAAGTTGCGCAGCGTAAAGAGCAGGAAGCTCATGGACTCTTTTTCCAGCGCCTGATAATAGTAGGTCATCAGCATATTGACCCCGGAGAAGAGAATCCCCGCCGCGTAAATCCGGACCGCCCCCGTACCCGCGGCCAGCTCGGCGGCCCCTCTCAGGCCGAACGCAAAGCACACCTGCTGCGGGAAGAGGAGCAGTACCGCCGTCAGAAAAACACTGACCGCCGTGGTCACCCGAAACGCCTCTTGCAGGGAATCCCGGATGTTTTCGTTGTTCCGCTCGCCGTTGAAGGTGCTCACCATGGGCTGGAGCGCCATGCTCACGGCATCGTAGGCCGAACTGGCCAACAGTGCCACGTTGAACACAATACCGAACACCGCCACGCCCAGATCGCCGGCGAGGCTCATGAGCAGGTGGTTGCACACCAGAATGGTGATAAACTGATAGACATACTGAACCGACGTGGCAAATCCCATGCGGAAGGACTTGGCGAGACCGCGCCAATCCGGCCGGGCGGCAGCGAACCGCAGGCAGCCTTTTTTTCCCAGAATGTGGGTCAGGCTGATGCAGATCATCACGGCGGCGCCCACGCCGGTGGAATAGACCGAACCCGCCGGTCCCAGGCGAAGCAGCACCACAAAAATGTAGTTGAAGACGATATCCAGCGTATTGCTGGTCAGCAGAGCAACGCCCGCCAGTTTGGGGTTGTTGTCGCTGTTGATGAAATAGTAAAACGGGCCCTGACAGAACATCAGGGGCACCAGCATAAGCTGCGCGCGGACAACGCTCTCGCAGCTCGCCCAGACCTCTGTCCCGGGCTCGCCGGCGCCGAGGAAGGTCAGCACCTGGGGCAAAAACAGCAGCCCCAGAGAGCACAGGACCAGATAGGCGCACAGGGCAATCCCCAGTACGTTGGCGAAGATCCGGTTTCCCTCCTCCGTCTTGCCGTCACTGAGCGCGGCGGAGTAGCGGATGGAGCCGCCGATCGACAGCGAATAGCTGATTGTATTGAACAGCATATAGACCGGCTGACCGATATTCAGCGCGGTCAGGCCCGTCATACCGACAACGTTTCCCACAAAAATGCAGTCCGCCAGCCCGCCCACCGCCAGTCCCATGCAGGAAAGGAGGCTGGGCAGGAAAAAGCTCCGAAATGCTTTCCGGACAAAAATTTCGCCGCTGAAGGCGGTCTCTTTTACATTTACGCCACTCAAATTACTCAATTGTCAGTATATCGGCAAAGCCGGTCATCTCAAATACCTCCATAATCTCACCGCAGACATGCCGGACGATCATTTTACCCTGCCGGCTCATCCGTTTTTGCAGCGCGAGAATGGCACGCAGCCCCGCAGAGGACAGGTACACCAATTTATCCATGTCCAACACCAGCTCCGCCACGCCGTCCAGCTCCTTTAGTTCCGCCTCCAGCTGCGGGGCCGTGGAAGTATCCAGCCGCCCCTCCAGTGAAACCGTCAGCGAAGTTCCCGCCCTTGTTTTTGCAACCGTCATGATTTTCTTCTCCTTTCGTGGCCCGTCAGTCGTTCAGAAGATCCGCGAACTCCCGGAGTTCCTCCCGTACCACCACTATTTCATTCTTTTTCAGCTCGCCCACCGCGGCGCGGAGCAGCTGCGACATTCCGATGGGAACGCCCTCCTGTGCCGCCAGAAATGCGGCCGAAAGCACAATGTTCTTGATATGTCCGCCGGAGAGCTGGAACTTCTCCGCGAGGAACTTCCAGTCAATATCCCCTGCCAGCGGGGCGACGGCCGGAATCGTGCGCCGGTAAATCTCCGCCCGCATGGCGGCATCCGGGAACGGAAAGTGCACCACATAGGTGATCCGGCGCATGAACGCGTCGTCAATATTTCCGATCAGGTTGGTCGCCAAGACGCACACGCCGTCGTACTCCTCGATCTGCTGGAGAAGGTACGCCACCTCCACGTTTGCGCTGCGGTCGTTGGAATCCTTCACCTCGCCGCGCTTGCCGAACAGGGCGTCGCATTCGTCGAAGAACAAAATGCAGTTGGCGTGTCGGGCCTCGGCAAACACCGCCTGGAGATTTTTTTCCGTCTCCCCAATGTACTTGCTGACGATCTGGGAGATGTTGATTTTGTACATCTCCATGTTCAGCTCGTTTGCCATCACCTGCGCGCACATGGTCTTTCCGGTACCCGGCGCGCCCGCGAACAGTACGGACAGCCCCCGTCCGTAAGCAATCTTTTTATCAAAGCCCCAGCCGTAATAGACCTGATAGCGGTATTTGATGTGACTGCACGCGTGCCGCAGCAGCTTTTTCTGCTCCTCCGGCATCACCACGTCGTCCCACGAAAAGGCGGGCCGCACCTGCACCGCCAGATTTTCCAGCTTATGAACCGCCTGGCGATAACAGCACTCGTGCATCCGCCGCGAGGAAATCACAGTTTCTCCATCGAGTTGGGCCAGTCCCAGCGCCTGCTCACAGGCCAGCCGGATCTGTCCCGGAGAGAAGCGGAACTTGGAGGCAAGCTCCTCCGCAGTCAGCCCATTCTCCAATCTGCCGTCCTTCAGATATTCGCAAAACAGCGCAATCCGCTCCTCTTCGGAGACGGGCGGAATCTCCAGATCCGCCGCGAGAAAGTGCGTTCTGCTGCGGATGGGCAGCTCGGAGAGAAGAAACGTCTTGTCCCGGCAAAGGTCCATGCCCAAAATCGCGTCGATCAGCGGATTCGGAGGAGGAATGCGCCCTCCCTCGCCGTCCCGCCCGTCCAGATGGAAACAGCACAGGTAAGCCCCGCACAGCCGGGCGGTCAGCGCCGCGCGCGCGGTCAGCTCCTCCGGGCGCTCCGTCTCCAGATCGGCAAACACGCAGCACTCCCGGCGGCGGACCATCAAGCGCTCCACCTGAAAGCGTTTTCCCGCGCCGGGGCCTCCGTGCAGACAGACTGCACAGGGTCCGGGCTGCGCAAGGACCGCGTCCAGCCGTCTGGCAAGACCGCCGCCCACCGCCATCGGCCCGGCGAGCGCCTCCCGCGCACCGTCGAATAGGCGCAGCCCCGGCGAATCCGTGAAGGCGCCGGTGCTCAGAAACTCCAGGACCGTCTGATTCAGGGCCAGCGCTCCGACTGAGAGCCGCGCGGGGTCAAACAGCTCCGTAAACCGGTCCCGCCGGGAAAACCGAGATAAACACTCCTCCATCGTGCCATTCGCCGGGAGAAAGAGTTCCGCGGCCAGCGAGCAGGTGAGCGCCTTCTGCGTGATGTCGTCCTGCAGATAGGCAAACAGTTTCTCGTATTTTCGGTCCAGCACCGCCGCATACGCCGCCGCCACGCACTGACACTCAAATTCATCCAGGCGGCACCGTTCAAACAGCGCCAGCAGCGGAAAGTTTGGCTCCGTCCGCTCCAGCCGCAGCCGGACCGCCCGACCGGCGTCCTCCAGCTGCGCGGCGTCCCGCAGACTCAAGCAGGACAGCAGTCCCCTCTGCGCCGCTTTTGCCAGGTTGTGCTCAAATTCCTCCCGGCTGACCACCAGCCCCAGCATATTCTTCATCTCGTTTTTCGGGCCCAGCCACTGGTGGTTCTCATAATAAAAGTAGAGCCGCAGATCCAGCCAGGCGGAGAGATCGCTTATCAGCTCCCACTGCGTTTCATAGCCCCGATCGAGTTTGTCGCAGGAGACCTCCCGCAGTGCGTCTTCCTCCATAGCCATCCCTCCTTGCGTATTTTCCGCACAATGCAAATGTACATCTACATTTCAACGCCATCCAGCCCACAATATCAAGGGCTTTGCACGGTGACGTTCGGATTGACCGCCACCTGGATCACGCCGCCGTAGGCGCACATCAGCTTACTGGTGTTGTTCAGAAGCGGCTTTCCGCACACCAGAACGGTGGGACACCCGGGCATCCATGGGGCGGGTGTCGCCGGCACACAGGGTGCCGGGGTCGGCGACCCCATGGCGGCGGCGGTCGCCGCAATCACCGCTGGATTTGCCGGATTGCTGCACATTCCGAACGTTGCAAATTGACTGTCCATGATTGTCGCGGCGGGTATGCCGCCCATCATTACGGTCTGCTGGCTGCTCACCATCAGCGGCATGGGGGCCGCACCGAAAGAACAGGTGCATACCGCCATGGACACCACCGGATTCGCCATCTCCGATCTCCTCCGTTTCTATAAGGTGATGAGTCTCTCCGTCCTGCTCTCCGTCAGCTCCAGCGTATCCACCGTCCCCCGGCCGTCCTCGTACACGGCCACGGTTCCGCCCGAGCGGAAGACGGCGGTCAGCCAACCGTCCCCATCGGTCCGGAATTGCTGCGCAGGCAGCAGGCATTTGCTCCGCTTATGCCGGCGTGTCAGAGGGGCGGCGAGCTTTCCCGTCTCCTCCTCCGCAAAGAGAAGAGAGACAATCTCGCTGTCCTTGCCGTCCTCAATCAGGAACGTCCCCGGGATCGGTAGCGGCTCCGCCGCGCTCTTGCAGAAAATCCTGAACTGATCCTCGCCGGCTTCAGCTGCCTCCTGTGCAATGCGGCACTTCGACGCGGTGGGAACGGTCAGCCAGAGCGCGCGGCCCGCGGCAGGCTCCTTTTTTTTCAACAACCGCAGATGCAGCCAGACAACCTCCTGACGGAAGACGTAATCCTCCGACGGTTTGAGGGAAAGGTACAGCTTTTGGGAAAGACCTGCCCTTACGGAAAAGTCGGTCAGCTCCTCCTGAAACCCGACGCGCCGCAGGGAGAGCCGGTGGGGCCCCTCCGAAAGGTTCAGCAGCACCAGATAACCTCCCGGCTTGCACACCGCCCGGACGGGCGCACTGTCCAGTGCGCACCGCAGGCCCGCAGTTTCTATCGGGCGGCCGGTAAAGCCGTCCCGTACCTGGCAGACGGCGCTTACATGCAGCTGAATCATTCCGGTTCCTCCCGCAGCTTTGTCTCAATAACAACGTCCGTGACACGGCCCACCCGACGGGTGCGGCGCGATTCGATTTCCACGCCGGTCAGCACCACCACAAAGGACAGCTTATACGGGGACGATGTGTTGTTCCAGATTTTCAGCAGTTGATCCTGCGTGGTCTTCTCCATCAGGATATGGATCGCACTGCCGCTCTCCGCCAGCGAGCCGCTGAGATACTGGCGGTCGATGACCGGATGGTCCTTCAACACCTGAAGCGCGGCGCCGACAATCCGGTACTGGTCCGCCTCACGCATCTGCGCAGGCGCCTTGGAGTGCGCCGTGAGCAGAAAGCGGAGGCTGTAGCGCGACGGGCGGATCCGCTGCAGGTTTTCCTCCGCCTGATAATAACCGACGGAAGCGCCCTGCGTATCCTCCTCAACCTGATAGAGATATGCGGTCAGCTGGTTGTTCTCGCTGCTGTGGGGCGAACAGAGCGCAATCATCTCCCGGTTGCCGATGGGCTCCGGCGTCAGATTGTCCCGAAGCAGCTCCACCAGCGCACTGCCGGCCTCCACCAGCGCGGTATAGCCTGCCATGGCAGTTTCCTCCTCTCCGCTGCGGCCTGTCTCCGGCCGCAGCGGTATTTTCCAGGCGGCCCCACAGGCGCGGGCTGCCGTTTTTGCTTTCGTCTGATCCTAGCCAGCCTGCGTCTGGTAAATTACCGTGAAGCTGTCCGCGAGCCAGCCGCACTGCTTTGCAAGCCACCCGCCGGAAAGTCCGTTGAGCGCGCTGACCTGACGGGTAAATTCGGTCAGCGCGGTGTAGATGTCCGCGACAGCTTCGTTCTGTTCCACCTTGGCGCGGTCGAGCGCGCTCTCTTCCACGCTGCCCTTGGCATACGCCTGGCTCTGCTCCTCCACGTTCTTCTCGGCTTTCCCGCTTGCGGAGCGCGCGGCCTGAACGTCCTCCCAGGCGACCTCCAGGTTGATCAGAGCCGTCTTGGCCTGCACGATCAGGTTCTGCGCACTCACGGCGTTCGGGTCCGCGGCGGTCGCCGCGGCATAGGCGGTCACCGCGTCGCACAGCGCCGCAGAGTCCAGTTTCGCCGGATCGAAGGAGCACAGCAGTCCGTCCAGCGGGACGCCCTCGCCGCTCTGTCCGGTCAGATTCTGAACGGTCAGCTTTGCCTTTTCCGTGTTGGCTTTGCACCGGCTTAGCTTTCGGTCCAGCGCGTCCAGCTCATTTTGAAGAGCCTGCGCATCCTCCTGACTGCCATTTCCGTGCTGAAGCGCCGCCTGCGCCGCCGTCTGCATCTCCAAAAGCAGCTTCTCGCTCTCCTTGAATGCCTCTTCCGTCCGGCTGCTCTCATAGCTGTCCAGTAGCGCGCCCACCAACGCCGCCGCATCGTCCGGCGTCTTCACGGACGTCAGCAGCTTTTCAAGCTTCCCATCGGAGCTTGCGGGAGCTCCGACGCCAACTTTATCCAGCGCGTCCAGCAGATTGTCCATCTGCTTTTGGGCATTGCTGGACGCGCTGCCGGAATCGGCCGCGGTCGTGTTGAGCGCACCGTCGGAAATCCACCGCAGCACCTCCGGCGCGCCGCTTTTTGTCCTGCCGAATGCTGTGCATGCGTAAGAGTCATATGTATTCCGGAACTTCCAGTACTTTCCGGACGCTCCGTCTGGCAGCGAGGCGGCCGTATAAACCGCCTCGTCCTGGCCGGTACTCTCCGTATCGGCCCAGGATAGATAATCCTCCATCGTCTTCCACGGGAGCAGCAGTGCCATGGACTTCTCCCCGTTGGACGGAATCAGCCAAGCGCTGTGGGCCGCGGCGTCGCTGTCCTCCTCCTGGTAGCCGCACTGCACCGTCACCCCAAGCTCCGCGTTGCAGATCAGAAAACCGCCGCCGCTGTACTCCGACTCGGAGACAGTCGCGTCTCCGAACGCCTCTCGAATTCCGTCCGCGGTCTGGCTGAGCAGCCATCCGCCGTCCAGCGTTCCCTGCTTCAGCTGTCCCGCGTATACCACTTTTCCGTTTGCGGCATACAGCGTTCCAAATCCGTCCGGCGTCAGATTGTCGGCGCTCCCCTCATACCAGAGCTTTCCGCTGCGATACCAGCCGATTTCCCCGTTGGTCCTTCCGGAGGCGAATTCCGCCTGAACCGAGCCCGCTCCGTCCTCCAGATAATAGGTTCCGCTTCCCTCGTACCGTCCCTGGGAAAATGTGCCCTTATACTGTGTGCTTCCGTCCTCGCGGTACTCGGTGCCGTCTCCGTCATAGGCGCCGTCGGCAAACGAACCCTTATACTCCACGGCGCCGTCCGAAAAATAGGCGATCCCCTGGCCGGAGCGGACGCCGCCGTCAAACATCCCCACATAGACCTTGGCCCCGTCGGCATACTCGGTTCCAAGGCCGCTCTTCTCGCCGGCGGAAAACGCACCTTCGTAGGAGACTTCACCGCTGCCGTACAGCGTACCGCTCCCGTCATAGACGCCGCCGTCAAACGAACCCTCATAGATCAGGACGCCGCCATCATAGGCGCTTCCGTCGCCGGAGCGCTCTCCGTCCGCAAAATTCCCCTCGTAGACCAAGGGGCCGTCCTCCGCATACTGGATACCGTGTCCCTGCAGGACGCCGTCCTCCAGCTTTCCCTGATACATGGGCTGCTTTTTCTTTTCGTCATAGTAGACGATCACCTTCCCGGTCCAGTCCGGCAGCTTCTGATCCTCTTGCCAGAAGTGGGCGGTGAAAAAGTGGCTCAGCAGAAACGGCCACACGAAGAAGTAAATCAGCGCGACGGCCGCAGCGATTCCCAGCACCAGCAGAATGAGAAAGGACTTGGCAATATAGAGCCGCCGCGTCTCAATATAGTCCTCGCGCTTGGTCGGCTTCTTCAAGGCGGTGGCAGCATTTTGAAAAGAATCCGAGGCCACCTTGGTCGCCTGACGGGAAAAATTGGTGATTCGCCGGATTCGTGCGCCGAGTCCGACAAATTTTCTTGTAAAAAACGCCCGAATCGTCCGAAAGAAAATCCCGAACGAACTGATGAGCTGTCGAAACAAATAACTTAGCAAAGGAAGTCCTCCCACGTATCAGTTTCACCGATCGACCGGCCGCGCTCTGTCCGCTCCGTTCCTTAAAGCGCGACTTCGCCCTAAGCACGGCAAAAAGTCGGTTCAAAACGCCAGAATCCCCATGCCGATCAGAATCCGGAGAAGGGTAATCACCGCCGCGACCAGAATGATCAGCCCAATCATGCGACGAATACGGCGCCGGTAATAATCTGCCGAGACCCGTACGGGTTGCACTGGCGAGCGGCGGAGATACCCGTCCGCCAACGGCACGGGAGCGCAGTCGGCGGACCCGTTTTCGGGTGCAACGCCGCCACAACTCCGGGCGGAGCGCCCTTTCGCCCGCGCGGCCTGCCGTACCAGACTGTCCGGCTGCGGGGACGCCGCGCCGGTCTCCGCCTGACGCAGCGGCTCCTGTTCCAGTAATTCGGGCACTGTCTCTCCCTCCTGTCCTGCAAATCTCACTTGAAAGACGATTGCCACACTCTGCTCCGTGCAAAACGGCGCATCAGCGGCCTGCCAGGCCGATCTCCCGGTCCGGGTGCATTTCCAGCTCGTCGGCGAGATAAAGATAATATTTCGCCCCGCCGTCCCCGGTGTTCTGGTGCATCAGATCCAGGAAAATTTTCTTGGCGCCGGCAAAGTCCCGGCTGTACAGGGCGTAGACACCCTCGGAGAATTTCTTTCCGGTAAACTCCTTCAGCCGACGGATCTCAAACGGATCGCCGTCAAAGATCTCGTAGATGCGGACGCTCTCCTTTTCCCCAACGCTCTTCCCCATGTAGCGGACGCCGTATTCCTGCGCGCTTTTCGCCACGGCCTCCGTGCAGAGAATATTGGCCTCCAGCGAATTGCACAGGGAAATGAGTTTCCATTCCACGGAAAAGCTCGGAGAAATTGCCGCCGGTTCCATCTGGACGTCGTCTCCCACAATGCCGATCATAATGTTGCCCTCGTCCAGCGCGATGCGGAGCACGATGACGGGTCGTCCCGCGGCCTCCCGCTCCCTGTTGATAGCCAGCAACTCCTGCTGCACCGCCACCGCCGTGCTGACCGCAGGGGCAGAGCCCTCCTCGAACACGGCGTCGTAGCCGCTGTATGTAAAATTGAACACCGTTCCGCCCTTGCCGGAAACGATGGACGCCGTGCGCTCGATCACCTCGTTCAGGTTGTCGAACAGCTCCCGGCCGCTCTGCTCATACAGCTGGGGCGGTAGGCTGAACCAGATCATCATGGTGGTCATTCTGCCGGAAGCGAACGTCTGCTTATCGACCTGCGTCAGGGATTCCTTGCCCAGCAGGGACAAAATCCGCTTCGGTACGAAGCGCTGGTAGGAAAGGGACAGTTCAAGCTGCCGGCCGTCCATCTTCTCCACAGTGTCCGCCAAGCTGCTGAGCGCGTTGCTCATCCCCTCCAGCTCGTCGCCGGTCTTCAGGTGAACCCTGCGGTCTGTTTTTCCGGCCGCCAGACGCTGCATTCCGTCGGTAAGCCGCCTCAAGCAGGAGCTGATCCACGCCAGCATGATAAAGGAGAGGGCAAGCAGCAGGACGGTCAACCGCCATGCGCTTTGCGCGCTCCGGTAATACGCGAAGTGCGCCTCGGCCTCCAGAGCACTTCGGCCAATGCTCACGACGAGCAGCGATCCGCTGCGATATACGCAGCGGCACAGCCGACCTCCGCCGGCGCCCGGCAGCGCTTCGAAAGCGGAGCCGTCCCTTTGCGCGGACAGCGCCAGCTCGCGGTCAAACCCCTCCGTCAGCTCCGCGCGCGCCCCGGGCGGCTCACCCGCGTCGGACGACTGCAGAATCCAGACCTTCTCCGACCCCTTCCGGTAAATGGACACCTCCGCATCCTGGTAATCGGCTCCGGCGGCAGCAAGACTCCGCGCCAGAACGCCGGGCAAAGTGTCACTGTTCCATCCGGAATGATCCAGCGCAAGCGACGTGACGCTCTCCATCAGCTCCCCTGCCCGGGAAACGGTGAGAGCCTCCTGCCCCGGCAGGACGGTATAGCGCAGCATTCCGCCGGTCACAAGGCCGCCGGCCGCCGCCAGCAAAATGCCCCAGCGCAGCAGCAGCGGCAGCTGAAACGAGCGCAGCTCGCTCACGCTGTACCAGATACCAAACGACACCAGCAGCACCGCCAGAGCAATCCCCCCGAGAATCAGTCCGCATCGCAAAGGGCTTCTGTACAGCATCGCTGACAGGTCTCGCATGGAGCTTCCATTGTCCAGAAGAAGCGTCTCCCCCTGGAGCAGCAACAGCAGCCCGCCGTCCCGGCCGAGGGATACATTGGTGACGCCGTTGAAGTCACAACCGTCTTTTTCCGGCTTCAAAACCGACTGGAAATTCTCCGGATTCGTAAAGTCCGTATAAAACACCTCAAGGCCGGCACGGTCTATATAGTAAAAACCGGTGCCCGCCTGTGTGAAGTCCGTCATAATTTGGTTTTCCCGGGTCTGAAGCAGTTCCCCGTCCCGATACAGCTTCTCCCCGGAACCGGCAATCAGCGACCCGTCCGCCGTCACAAGCGCGGTCTGAACGCCGGGAATTGAATAGGTTTTCCCACCGGTCAACCCCTTCTGGGTTCCGGAGCAGGTATAAACTTCGGCCGTATCTCCCTTCATCAGCGCGAACGAGATCACCCCGTCCGATTTTGTAAACGCAGAGACGCGCACGCTTTCCATCTGCTCGGGCACCGTGTCGCCGGCGCAGGGCTTTTCAAGCAGCTGAACAACCGTCTTCCCCTCATCGGACACGCGGAAAATTCGAAGGTCCGCGCCGCCGTTTGAATCAAACTCGTAAAGGCCCAGATAGAGGTCCCGCGTGTCCGGGTAGAGCGCGGCAATCCGGCCGTCCGGAAGCAGGTTGGGGTCCAGCCTCCACAGGTCGGACCGTGTGCCGTTCCCGTCCCCGAAGACGGCGCTCCACGCCCCATTATTCCAGCCCATGGCGCAGACTCCGCCGTCGGCGCTGAGCGCCGCAGCCTCATAGCG
>JAEWYA010000066.1 GCA_023395775.1 Bacillota bacterium | reverse complement strand
CCTATGCGCCAGGACTGATCGGCGCGGTGCTTGTGGGGCTGAGCTTTGCGAAGTCCGTGGCTTTTGCCTGGGGGAAACCCCTGGTCCCTGTCCATCATGTCCGGGGCCATATCGCCGCCAACTATTTGGCGTTTCCAGAACTGGAGCCTCCGTTTTTGGCGTTGGCCATCTCCGGCGGTAACACGCTGATCGCGGACGTGCGGGATTATACCGATCTCCGCATTCTGGGTGCCACCCGGGACGACGCCGCCGGAGAATGCTTTGATAAGGTTGCCCGGGTGCTGGGTCTTCCCTATCCCGGCGGAAAACCGCTGGATGAGCTGGCCCGGCAGTCTCAGGGCGGCGTATACACGCTTCCCCACGCCCATGTGGACGGCGCAGAGCTGGACATGAGCTTTTCCGGGCTGAAAACCGCAGTAGTCAACCTGGCTCATCACGCGGAGCAAACCGGTCAACCGCTGGATCGGGCGGCTCTTGCGCGGGACTTCACCAACGCCGTCAGTGGAGAGCTGGTCCCCCGTGCCATGCGGGCCCTCGCCCTGACAGGTTACAAGACTATGTGTGCCGCCGGTGGTGTGGCCGCCAACTCCATGATCCGCGCTGATCTGAAGGCCGCCTGCGAAAAAGCGGGCTGCAAGCTCTACCTGCCGCCGCTGAGCCTCTGCGGGGACAACGGTGCCATGATCGGCGCGCAGGGCTACTACGAATTCCGCGTCGGCCATACGGTCGGCATGGACCTGAACGCCTATGCCACCCGCGACATCGACACCTGATTATTACAGGGACAGTTTTCGCTTGTTGAAAACTGTCCCTGCTTTTTTTCATTGTTAATCTTGGGCCGGTTACATTATTTTGTCGATTTTGTAGTATGCATTTCAAAAGTGAATATTACGAATTTATGAACAGGCCATGTAAAGCGAGTCAACTTGCACTTTTGCATTTTTCATATTCTTTCTCTTAATTTGAAATAACTTATTAGATTCATTAGTTTTATGTAAACTATTTTGAGATTTTCCAATGATTAGAATTTATTATTGCAGGTCATCCAATTTTACCCATTTACTTAAAAAGCTTTGATATTAAAACGAATTTATCACTGTTGAAAACTCTGTGGAAAATGTGGATAACATTTTGTAGTTGAAAATTATAATAAAATTTATGTAAATCTAATTTCTCTTTTTCGCATGCTTTTGTTCCACCCTGTTTCAAATTCTCTGCCCTATGTCAAACGGCAATTCTGGAAGTAATGCGGCTCCTCTATGAAGAGATCAGAGGCTCTGGTCAAACTGCGGATTTGTTCCTGCACCAATTCCTGCAAAAATACCATCTGTAATATTCGCTTCTTTCTGCAATATTCACTCTTCTGTGGAAAGCCGCTCAGCTTCTAAAAATTCTCCCGCAGAATTATATTGACGCTCCCGCAAAAATGTGCTATTCTACTTAAGGTTTTGAATTTCTTCCACTTGTTTGGACGGGGCCAATCTGCCCCATAGATTCATAATTAAGGTGTTGAAATTTTCGAGGAAATGTGTTAGAATTTGTTTCGTCGGCAGTTGATTCGTAATCTTCAGGTCGCCGGTTGTTTTTGTGGACAGCCATTTTCAAAAGTACAAAAACATGGGAAACTAACAAACAGAACTTCGGCGTAGACAGTCGGTTCTCACAGATGCTGGTGTAGCTCAGTTGGTAGAGCAGCTGATTCGTAATCAGCAGGTCAGGTGTTCGAGTCACCCCACCAGCTCCACGTCTCCGTCAAGGTATCTTGACGGAGATTTTTCTATGTCTGGAGGCACCGTTGTGGCGAAAAAGAATCATACTGTTTCTAGGAGAAACGCGAAAGCGTCCGCATGTAAGGATATACAGTAACCCCAAAAATGCGCAATCCATGCAACCAGGTACTCAGCGGCAAAATTACAGCAGCCGAACGCCCGAAGCAGTTTACTGCCGCAAAAGCGGTCAAACAAATGGGATACAGCATTGATCCAATTTCAGATAGCTGCTATCCGGGTACAACCGTCCTGATCAATAAACTGGACATCCGTGACGAGAAAACCCTGAACGAAGTAGAAACCCTCGACACATACATTAACGCCTCCAAGCTGGAAGAACAACCGCTTGAAGGCGTTTTAACTTTGCCCAGACCTATTCACTATTTTCTCTGACTTATACGACTACCCGGGACAAATCCGCACAATCAATATCAATAAGAAAGGCACGCGCTTCTGTCCTATAGAAGAAATAAATAATCGTGCCGTCCTGATTTTCGATCGTCTGAAAGAACAGGGTTACTTCCATGATCTGCCCCACAATGCCTTTACAAACGAGATCGTGGATTCATATTGTGCAACCAATGACCTCCACCCTTCCCCCGACGGCAATGGCCGTACCCAGCGCGCGACCGGAGGAGTCAATATCGGCCCTCAGGGAATTGTCCACGGAATATTCAACGCCTTCTTGAACGCGCGGGACGCATGTTCCTCGGCATTCCTCACGAGGAAAACTCTCCAGCAAGGATAGAGCGCCAAAGGAGGTTGTGGCGTTGTCAAGACAAACCGGCTTCGTTTTCACAATCAAAGCTTGAATCCGCAAAAGCTGCATTGTATAATTATGGAAACAAGCCTTGGGCTAGACTGGGATACGCCAAGGAGGTAACCATGAAACTCTATTTTCAATACGGCTGCTTGATTGCATTTTTATCCCAAATTTACTTTGTACCATACAAAGATTTCATCGCGCCACCCTCACTGGGACTGATCCTGCTGGGGATTGCGATTCGAGACGAGTTGTGCAAAAAACCCATCTTATTAGGCGTGGTTGCCGGCGCATTGTCTTTTGCGCTTCGCATAGTCTTGCAGATGGGTAAGGAATCGGTTGATTTTTTGCCCATGATGCTGGAAAGCCTCATTGTGTATACCATTTACGCGGCGCTTTATCAGGTTTTAAGCAACATTATGGGAGAGGATTATCTGCCGGACAGAATCTTTATTATGCTCATGGCGGACATGATTCCAAATCTGATCTCCATGGGTATCTGCCAGCAAATCAGCGACGAACGAGCCTCTTGGATTTTGCTGATGGCGGCGATTCGCTCCGCACTGGTGCTGGTCATCTCTCAGAAAAATCGAGAAGTACAGTATGAAAAGCTAACCAGCTTTGCCGCCAACATCTACGCAGATATTTTCTTTTTGCAAAAATCCAAAAAACAATTGGACGAGATGACCACCCGCAGTTTTTCCATCTATCAGGAATTGCCGGCGGAAAGCGAGTTGCGTCAGCGGGCGCTGTCGCTTGCAAACATGGGGCACGAGGTCATGAAGGATTACAGCAATATTGTCAGCGGTCTAGCCAAGGCAATTCAGGTTTCTCAGCAGGAATCTCCCATGCTCCTCTCACAGATTTGCCAGATTCTGGAGGCAGGCACCCGAGAGAGTATCGCCCCGGCCCACCTCCGTCTTCGGTTGGAGGGAGACATTCTGATTGAAGAATACTACGATTTTTTCATTGTGTTAAACAATTTGATAATCAACGCGGCGCAGGCAGGTGCAAAGCAGATTGCCGCCGAGCTGTCCGTCAAAAACCGAAGCATCTTTATGCGCGTCTCAGACGATGCAGACGGGATTCCGGAGGACATTCTCCCCTGCATCTTTCTTCCGGGCTTTTCCACCAAATTTGACGAGCAAACCGGCGCGTCTTCGCCGGGGCTGGGGCTGTGCCACGTCAAGGATATCATCGGCAAATGGAATGCCCGAATTCAGGTGGAGAGCACCGTGCCGGATGGAACAACGTTTATCATTGAAATTCCTTCACTGTGAAAGGAGGACGAACGATGAAGCGAATTCTCATTGTAGATGACGACAGCTCCATGGGAACCATGCTGAAATTTGTCATCGCGCGGGAGCAGCTGGGCGAGGTCGTGGGCGCAGTTTCCGATGAAAGCCAGGCAGTGGAAGAGATTCTATTTTACCAGCCGGACATTGTGCTCATCGACCTGCTGTTTCCTCATACCGACGGAATCCAGATCATGACCCACGCCATGGCCCGGGGTGCCGTCAGCCATTTTATCATGATCTCCCAGGCGCAGGACAAGAACATGGAAGAGATGGCGTATAAAGAGGGAATCGACTTTTTTATACACAAACCCATCAATGTCTTGGAAATCCGAAAGGTTCTTCAAAACGTGATCCAGATCACAGAGATGGAGCAGATGCTTTCCGCCGTACGACAGGCCGTACTGCCGTCTTCCGTAGCGGTGCCTGCCGAAACTTCAAATTGGAAGCAAGAATTGCAGGAAATTTTGGCGGATATCGGCATCTGGGGTATAACCGGCAGTCGTGAAATTGCAGTAGCGGTCTTTTATCTCAAAGAGCGCCACTTGCTGGACTCGCACCAAGAATACCAGCTTGCGGACGTCTACCAGCGGGTGGGGCAGGAGTTGTACGGCAGTGAGACCAGCGCCGCGCGGCAAAAGGGAATTGAGCAAAAAATCCGACGCGCCATCCAGAAAGCACAAACTCATTTGGCAACCAGAGGGAATGAGGATTTCTACGACGATATCTTCACAGAATATGCTTCCCGCCTGTTCGATTTTGGTCAGGTACAGCAGGAAATGCGTTTTCTGCAGGGAAAAACGGATCAACCCGGCAAAATTAACACCAAGAAATTCTTTGAGGGGCTTCTTTTAAAATTGGATTAAAAGGTTTTTGAAGGTTTTTGAAGGTTTCTGAAGTCTTAATTTACAATAATAGTATAGATAGAGGGGAGGAATCGCGGCCCTGTGCTTTGCGACAAATTATGCAAAAAAAAGAGGGCAGTATTCCCATCCAAAGAAAGACATACAGCCGTTCAGCTTGGATAAAGTTTATCCTGTGCAACTTTGTCGGTATCTTTATGTTTTTTGTGACGACACCCTTCCAAGGCAGAAACACCATCCCCCTGGATGCGCTGTGCAGCGTTATCAGCAAGCTGGTGGGCAATGCACAGCAGTGGGTCGTTGTGGCAATGTGCATTGCCGGAGCGCTGATGCCTTTCTTGAAAAAGAACTGGAATCAAAACGGCACCAGCATTGTTTTTACCATTCTTAAAATTATGGGCGCATTCTGTGCCGTGATGTTCGTTACCAAAATCGGCCCGCGAGAGTGGCTGGAAAGCGCCAGCCTGCTTCCATTCTTGTTTGGGCTGGGCCGTTCTCTGAGCCTTTTGGTCCCTGTGGGCGCCATCTTTTTGTCCTTTCTGACAAGCTACGGATTGATGGAATTTGTGGGGCTGTTTGTCCAGCCTCTGATGCGCAAGATCTGGAAGACGCCCGGCAGCTCTGCCATTGATGCCGTGGCCTCCTTCGTGGGCAGTTACTCCGTCGCGTTGCTCATCACGGACAATATGTACCAAAAGGGTACCTATACCCAAAAGGAGGCCGCCATTATCGCCACGGGCTTTTCTACGGTTTCGTCTACATTTATGGTGACTGTGGCCGGCACATTGGGCCTAATGGAGCATTGGAGTCTGTATTTTTGGTCTACTCTGATGATTACCTTTGCGGTGACGGCATTCACCGTCCGTATGTTTCCCTTGAACCACTTCCCTGATGAGTATCGGGACGGGGTGACGCCAAAGCCGGAGCAAAACATTGACCAAAACCGCTTCCGTACGGCGCTCCGGACTGCGTTGGACACTGCGGATCGCAGCGGCAGCTTGTCGGTGAATATTGGGAAATCTTTTCTCAATGGGTTACAAATCACCTGCACCATCGTGCCCAGTATTTTATCGGTGGGTCTGCTCGGAATGCTTCTGGCAATCTACACCCCGATCTTTCATGTGCTCGGATTTATCTTTTATCCGTTTGCCGCCTTGGTGCAGATCCCCGAGGCGCTGGTAGCCGCCCAGGCACTGGCCACCAGTATCGCCGAAATGTACCTGCCCTGCGCGTTTGTGGTGCATTGCTCTCTGGCCACCCGTTACGTCGTCGGCGTGGGCTGCATTTCTGAACTACTGTTCTTTTCTGCAGTAATTCCCTGTATCCTCTCCACCAGCATTCCCGTCAGAATTCCGCAGATGCTGGTGCTTTGGGTGGAACGGGTGATGCTCTCCATTCTTTTGGCCGGTGTGGTTGCAATGATTGTATTTTAATTTCCCCGCCGCCACACCCAAAAACCGGACAGAGACCCGCATAATATGTAATTAATTCAATATATCCTTGTTCAATTTAGGGATATAATGTAATTAATAACTATTTTAACTGCAAAAAAGGAGGAAAAAACCATGAAAAAGTTGTTGAGTCTCATTCTTGCACTGACGATGTCTCTGTCCCTTGCCGCCTGCGGAAGCCAGGCATCCACCCCGCCTGCTGCCAGTGGCTCCGGCTCCGGTTCCGGCAGCGGTTCCGCCGGGGACACCTCCCCCATCCGAATCGGCTTCTTCGCACCTGTCTCCGCTGCTTCGGCCGCAGCCGACGGTCAAAGTGCCGAGCAGTCCGCAAAACTGGCAGTAAAGCTGATTAATGAAGCTGGAGGCATTCAAGGTCGCTCCGTGGAGCTGGTCAACTACGATGATGGTCTGGACACCTCGGCGGCCGCCAACATTCTGGAAAAGCTCACCACGGTGGATGACGTGGACGCCATCGTCTCCGGCTCCTATTCCGGCCCCACCAAGGTGGCCGCACCCATCTGCCAGGATGCAGGTATTGTGATGGTTTCCGCCTATGCCGTTCACCCCGACGTCGTGAACGCCGGCGACTACATCTTCTCCCAGTCATTCCCCGGCGCGGTTCAGGCCACTGCCGCTGCGCAGTTTGCCGTTGGTGAACTGGGCGCCAAGCGGATCGCCATCGTGGCCGTGGATCTGGACTTCGGCAAGGAGCAGGCTGCCTATTTCAAGGCGCAGGCTACCAAGCTGGGCGCCGAGATTGCCTCTGAGGACTATATCGCCATCTCCGACAACGATATGACCTCCGTCATTACCAAGATCAAGGACGAGAAGGTCGATCTCATCTATATCCCCAACTACTATGCACAGGCCTCCGAGGTTTGCCGTCAGGTGGCGCTGCAAGGTCTGGATGTAAAGATCCTGGGCTGCGAAGGCGCTGATTCTTGGCAGCTTCTGCAAACTGCCGGTGAGTACGCCAAGGGCCTGTACATCACTACCAACATGAACCGTGACGACACCAACCAGGAAACACAGGACTATATTAAAAACTATCGCGCCGAATACAAGATGGAGCCCGACATGGTGGGTGCTTCCGTCTATGACGCATTCCAGGTAATCTTTGCCGCCATCGACGCCGTGGGCACCGATTCCGCCGCTATGCGCGACTACATCGCCGGCCTCAAAGATTTCAGCACAGTTACAGGCACATTGATGTATTACACCAGCGCCGGCTCCGCTGTGAAGCCCGTTCAGATCCAGCGCGTAGAGGACGACCTCCTGTTCCACAGCTTCGGCGTCATCGACGACATCAACATCATCGACGGCGACAAGGTCCAAAAGGTCGCATATTAAATAGAGGGGAAGCCCCCTCTCCCATGCATGCAAAGGAGCGGAGGCGTCGGACCGGCGTCTCCGCTCTCTCACGAATCTATGATCGAGAGGGTATTGTACTATGTTCTTACAACAAGTCATCAATAGCCTGATGATCGGCAGCCTCTATGCCTTGACGGCCATGGGTGCTACGTTGATCTACGGCATATTGGGCATTCTGGATATCGCCAATGCCGGCGCATATCTGCTGGGCGCCTACGTGGGATATTACGTCTACCATGCGACCGGGCAGCTGATTTTGGCGTTTCTGGTTGCCATGGCCGCCATCGGACTGTTTGGTGTGATTCTGCACCGAGCCGTTTACGGCCCGATTCTGGCAAAGCCCCGGATGCTATCCATTATTCCTCTGGTTGCGGCGGTGGGCCTGTTCACCCTCAGCAGCGACGCGGTGCGGCTGCTCTGCGGCGCAGGCACCAAGGCTTATAATTTCCGATTCTCCACGGATGTGCTCCACTTGGGGAGTGTTTCCATCCAGACCACATGGGTGCTCATTTTTGTGCTGACCGCCCTTTTGCTGGCTGTGTTGTGGTTCATTTTAAATAAAACGAAAATGGGCCTTGCCTGGCGCGCAACAGCAGAGGATCCAGCCATCGCCAAAGCCTGCGGTGTCAACACAAATTCCGCAATGGCGCTGTCCTATGTGTTGGGCTATGGTTTTGCCGCTGCTGCCGGCATTATGACAGGCATTCTCTACAATTCCATTACCCCGGCTCTGGGGGAGGTGCCGTCCTATAAAATGCTGGCCATTATCGTGCTGGGCGGCCTCGGAAATCCGCTGGGTACGGTGGTGGCGGGTTTGATCATCGGCTTTGCCGAGGTGATGCTTTCCACTTATACCCAGATTCCTATTCCCAAAGACGCCATTGCGTTTGTCGTGCTGATCATTGTGCTGCTGATCAAACCCGCAGGTCTGTTCGGTCAGCGCAACAAAGTTTAAGGAGGATGGCTGTATGGGTGCATATGTATATTCCATCGGTGCAACAGCTGCCATCTTTATCCTGTTGGCACTTTCTTTGAACATTATCACCGGTTACGCCGGGCAGGCCATGATGGGACATGCGGCGTTTTTCGGACTGGGCGCCTACACTGCGGCAATTCTGACGCAGACTTACGGCGTAAACTTCTTCGCTGCTCTGCTGCTGTCAATGCTGTTTACCGGTGCCTGCGGCGCATTGCTGGGTCTCATCTCCCTGCGGCTTCAGGCGGACTTTCTGGCCATTACCACCATCGGCATCAACTTTGTCATGGTGGCGTTGTTCAACAACATGTCCATTACCGGCGGCTCTTTGGGACTCACCATTGTCAAGCCCACACTCTTTGGTGTGAAAATGGGCAATCGCCAGTTCTTCTGGCTGACCCTGATCCTCATCGTTGTATTGTGCCTTCTAATTGTAAAAATGCGCCGGTCCTGGTTTGGGATGGCGCTGGCCTCCATTAATAACGATGCCGGCGCCGCACGCTCCTTTGGCATCGACGTGAGCCGCTACCAGATCCTGACTTTTATCATCGGCACCGCGATTGCAGGTCTTGCTGGCGGTATTTATTCCCATCGCATGGGTTATATCTGCTCCTCTGACTTTGCGTTTGTCATCTCCATTCAAATCCTCTCCATGGTGGTCATTGGCGGTATCGGCACTATCCGCGGCCCAATTCTGGGCGCACTGCTGCTGACGTTCCTGCCGGAAGTGCTGCGCTTTGCGGACGATTACCGCTCGTTGGTCTACGGTGTGTTGCTGGTTCTAATGGTACGCTTTATGCCCAGTGGCCTCATCGGCGACAACAGCCCTCTGGTCATCGGGTGTAAGAAGCTTATGGGCAAGCTCTTTGCGAAAAAGGGAGGCCAGAGGGCATGAAAGAATTGATGCGGATCGAGGGCCTCAAGATGTATTTTGGCGGACTCAAGGCCATTGACGGTCTGGATCTGACCATTAACCAGGAGGAGACGCTGGGTATCATCGGCCCGAACGGTGCCGGAAAGACCACTTTGTTTAACGCGATCTGCGGCGTCTACAAACCCACGGACGGCAAAATCACCCTGAAGGGACAAGAGGTACAGGGGTTGTCCGCGCACGAAATGGCACGCAGGGGAATCGCCCGCACCTTCCAAATCTCAAAGCCGCTGGCTGATCTCAGCATTCTGGACAACGTGATTGCGGCCGCCGGCGTGCATGAATACACCGGTATGCGCTCCTATTTTCGCAAAAGCCATACGCCGGAAGTTGTCGCAAAAGCGGAAGCTGTACTGGAAGAAACGGGCCTGAGGGAACTGCGTGACAAAAAAGCCAGCGATGTGTCTCTGGGTTACCTGCGCCGTCTGGAAATTGCCCGTGTTTTGGTGACGGATCCGGAACTGATTATGCTGGATGAACCCTGCGCGGGACTTTCTAACTTTGCAATCAACGAAGTGACCGAGTTGGTGATGAAACTCAAGGCGCAAAAAAAGAGCATCGTACTCATTGAACACAACCTGCCGATCACCATGAAGGTCTGCGACCGCATTATGGTACTCAGCTATGGTAAAAAGATTGCCGAGGGAACGCCCGAGGTCGTCAAAAGCGACAAGCAAGTCATCGAGGCCTACCTGGGAGAGGAGGACGAGGAATAATGCTGGAAGTGAAAGACCTGTTTGTATCCTACGGCATGATGGAGGTTCTCCACGGAATCAACGTCAGCGTTAGCACCGGCGAACTCGTCTCGGTCATCGGTCCCAACGGAGCTGGCAAAAGCACTCTGATTAAGACCATCATGGGACTCGTGCAGCCCAAAAGTGGCAGTGTGCTCTACGATGGGCAGGACATCACCCATATTCCCGCCCACAAGCGCGCGGAGCTTGGCATCGGCTACGTCCCCGAGGGTCGCCATGTATTCGGTCGCCTGACGGTGGAGGAGAATCTCGCCATCGGTGCATACAGTTCCAAGGATAAAGAAAAGCTGAAAAAAAATATTGAAATGGTCTACGATATCTTCCCCCGACTGGGTGAGCGTAAGGAACAGTTGGCCAGCACCATGTCCGGCGGCGAGCAGCAGATGCTTGCAATCGGACGGGCGCTGACGCTCTCTCCCAAGCTGTTGCTGATTGATGAAGTGTCTATGGGATTGATGCCGATCATGGTCAATACCTGTTTCAAGGTCATTCACGATCTCAACAAAAGCGGTATTACTGTTTTGGTGGTGGAGCAAAACGCCAATAAGGCGCTGAAAGTAGCCGACCGCGGGTATGTGCTGGAGACCGGCAAAATTGTGCTGTCTGACACAGCGGCAAACCTTCGGGGCAACGACATCGTACAAAACGCCTATCTGGGTGCATGAATTCAAGTGAGGTTTCCGGACTTTCTAGAAGTGAACCACGCCGCGTTGGTATTTGGCGTCCGGGAACACTTCGCCCACGGACTCCAGCATGCCCTGGCACTTATCTCCGACAACGAGTTTGACGCTGTCCAGTCCGCGGCTCTGAGTCACTGGAAGAAGCTAACCCAACTGGACTTGTCCTCTTTCATCCCCTCGGCGGCACCCAAAACTTCCCGATACCAGAATTGCCACATTCTTGTACTCTCCGCCCCAGCTGCGGCGCAGGTAGATGCCGTCCACATACCGCTCAATGATCGCTGTTTCAAAAGTGATTCCCCCTGAGGCGCAGTACATTGAGCGTGACCTCGCCGGAGGTGGTGGTGAGATTCCGGCTGTAATGGCCGCTGCGGTAGCCCTGCCACTTCTCACTGCGCTCGTACTTCGCTACCTGGGTCAACTTCTCCGCTTCAGCCCACAGCAGGCCATTGAGCGTTTCTTCTACGCTCCCCCGAATCATTCCTTGATCTGCCTCTTGATTACTTCCTCGTTTGCTAATATTATTTGCGGACAAGGCACGGTAGACAGCCGTGTCTTGTCCCATCTGCCTCGGCGCGGGAGAGACCAAGAGCGCGCGCCCGGGGATGTTCAAAGGACATTCCCGGGCGCTTTTATCGGTTATTAGGGGGCTGTGCAATCGAAGAGGATATATACTGTAATGCCGCCTTAAAGCATCTCCGCCCGGGTAAGACGGACAAACTCCCCCATCTCAAGTGTGGAGGCCGCATCCATCAGCGCGGAGCGGAACGCCCCTGCGCCCTGTCCGGAAACCAGCGCACTCTTCGCCTTTACAGCGCAGGACTTCCAAAAAGCGGAGGCCAGTGACGCGGCCAGAAATAGATCCGGTTCCACGGCGGCAAACGCTCCGCATAAGACGGACAGCATACACCCCGTTCCGGTGACGCGGGCCATCCATGCACTGCCGCCGAGAACGCGGCAGACCCGCGCCCCGTCGGTGACGACGTCCTCCGGACCGGAGAGCAGCACTACGGTCCCGCGTTCCAGCGCCAGCGCCCGGGCACAGTCCAGACGCGCTGCCGGGGACGCGCCGACAATAGAATCCACGCCCTGTTCTCCTCCGGAGCGGTGCAGCAGCGCCCGGGCTTCCCCAAGGTTCACCCGAATGACGGAGGGGGAAAAGGTCCCCAGCAGTTTCTCCGTCTCTTTCAGCCGCCATACCGACGCGCCCACGCCCACCGGGTCCAGCACCACCGGCTGGTTTTTCGCGGCAAAACCGCCGCAAAGTCGGCAGGCCGTGAATTTCTCCCCATCGGGCGTACCGGTATTCAGCACGGTGGCGGAGGAGATGGCGGCGATCTCCTCCATCTCATCCGGGGCCTGAGCCATCATGGGAGAGGCCCCCGCCGCAAGCAGCACATTGGCACAGTCGTTGGCGGAGACCAGATTGGCAATGCAATGGATCAAAGGCCGGGTCTTTCGCAGCTCGTCCAGGCGGTCAAAGGGCAGCATATCAACTCTCCAGTGTGGCGCGCATAGAATTCAGCGCGCCGGATTTTTGCAGGGCAAACACCAGCACCCCCGCCAGAACGGACCCGGCGGCGGTGGAGATCAAAAACGGAATGATATATGCGTAGAACGCCACCGCGGCGGCGTCCACGTCCATAAACATCGTGGCAATGGGATAGGCGCAAAGTCCACCGATCACGCCGGTGCCGAACACCTCGCCCGCCAGCGTGGCGGGCAGGTTCTTCGACTTCCAGAATACAACGCCGCATAGCAGTGCGCCGCACATGCTGCCGGGAAAGGCCATCAGACTGCCAATCCCCAAGAGGTTCCGCAAAAGGCTTGCCACAAACGCCACAGCCACGCCGTACCATGGGCCAAGGAACACAGCGCAGATTATGTTGACCATGTGCTGCACCGGGGCGCACTTGCTGCCCAGCACGGGAAAAGAGAAGAGACTGCCCACCACGGCCACAGCGCACAGCACACCGGCCAGCGCCAGCTTTTTTACAGTACTTTTTTGTTTCATCAGAAAGGACTCCTTCTTTTAATGGCAGGGAGAAACACGCAGCTTCCCCTTGCGAGGATGAGACGGCGGACCGTCGTCCCCCGCCTCTTCGGTCGAGGCTCACTGGCCTCCTCTCACGCCGGAACACGGCTTCCCATCGCTGCATATTCTCTTGTCTCCGGCACGGAACCCGGGAGCTCCCCCGCTTCCGCTCCCGGTCTGACCGGGCGCCGTATTCGCCATCTCCTCTCCGCAGTCTGCAAAATAAAAAGCGGGGGCGTGGGCACGCCTCCGCTAAATCCCTCTTGCTCCCTACGTTGGCATTACCCAAATCAGGTTCGCGGGTCGAAGCGTGCAGCTTCCTCTCAGCCTTTCGGCTCCCCTGTTTTTGCGATATAATACCATTCTCCGCGAAAATTGTCAAGAGGCCGCAAAAAACAGTTGCATTTTAAAGAATAAAGGCGTATGATAATTCTACAAATAAAGAGGGGAGTCCGCTGATTCGCGGGCTGAGAGGGGGCTGAAAGGCCCCGACCCATGACCTGATTTGGATCATGCCAACGTAGGGAAATACCGCGAGCTTCGCCGCAGAGATTCCACATTGGAATGTCTGCGGATTTTTTTGTGTAAATCTGAAGGAGTGTTGTTCATGGAATTGAAGCGGGATTGTTTCCGGCTGTACGCCGTCACGGACCGCGCCTGGCTGAACGGCAAAGACTTGGAGGCGCAGGTGGCGGACGCGATTGCCGGCGGCGCGGGGATCGTGCAGCTCCGGGAGAAGGCGCTGGACGATGAGGCGTTTCTGGCGGAGGCCCGGTGGTTCGTACCCTTGTGCAAAAAACTTGGCGCCGTCAGCATTATCAACGACAGCGTGGAGATTGCTCTGGCCTCCGGCGCGGACGGCGTCCACGTGGGGCAGGAGGACATGGCCGCAGTGAAAGCCCGCGCCGCCCTGGGCCCCGGCAAGATCGTCGGCGTCTCCGTCCATAATGTGGCCGAGGCGCTGGCCGCTCAGGCCGCAGGCGCGGATTACCTGGGCGTCGGGGCCGCTTTCTCCTCCCATACCAAAGCTGAGGCAAAGCCCCTCTCCAAGGAGATGATCCGAGCCGTCACGGCCGCTGTGAGCATTCCCGTCGTCGCCATCGGCGGCATCAAGGCGGACAACATCTCCCAGCTTTCCGGCTGCGGACTTTCCGGCGTGGCGGTGGTTTCCGCTCTCTTTGCCCAAGACAACGTGAAGGCCGCCGCGCGGCAGATGCTGGCCCTGTCGGAGCAAATCGCCCGCTGAGTCCCCCGCATCCCCGTCCTGAACCGTGCGAAGCTCCGCTTCGCGTGGAAACGGAGGAAATTCTCTGCCCGGCGCAGTTTTCCGCAAAGGGGGGAAACGGAGCGGAGCAAAGTTTCATCCCCCGCATCCCCCGTCCTGAACCGTGCGAAGCCCCGCTTCGCACGGAAACGGAGGAAATTCTCTACCAAGCGTAGTTTTCCGCAAAGCGGGAAACGGAGCGGGGCAGAGAATTTCCGACGGCGCATTGGGGGCACCACCTTGCGTCGTCTTATAAAATCAATGGCTGACAAACGAAAGGAGAACTTAATGAGAACAGCATTGACAATCGCTGGGACTGATCCCAGCGGAGGCGCCGGCATCCAGGCAGACCTGAAAACCATGACAGTGAATGGCGTATATGCCATGAGCGCTGTCACGGCTCTGGTCGCCCAGAACACTACCGGCGTCAAAGACATTCTGGAGGTCCCGCCCGCCTTTTTGGAGGCGCAGCTGGACGCGGTCTTCACCGACATTCCCCCCGACGCGGTGAAGACCGGCATGGTCTCCTCTGCGGAGCTGATCGAGGTAATCGCCAAGAAGCTGCGGCAGTACGGAGCAAAATGTGTGGTGGTGGACCCTGTGATGGTCGCCACCTCCGGCGACCGGCTGCTGCGGGAAGATGCCATGGATGCGCTGAAAAGCCAGCTTCTGCCTCTGGCCCGGGTCATTACGCCCAACATTCCGGAAGCAGAGCTTTTGAGCGGCCTTGCCATTACCTCTCCGGCGGAGATGGAGACGGCGGCCAGGGCCATCGGCGAGCAGTATGGCTGCGCCGTGCTGCTGAAGGGCGGACACAGGGTCAACGACGCCAACGACCTCCTTTGGCAAAAAAGCGGAAGCCGTTGGTTTCAGGGACACCGCATTGACAATCCAAACACCCACGGCACCGGCTGCACCCTCTCCAGCGCCATCGCGGCGAATCTCGCCAAGGGCTTTTCCCTGGAAGACAGCGTGGAGCGGGCCAAGACCTATCTCTCCGGCGCGCTGGGGGCCATGCTGAATTTGGGGCACGGATCCGGGCCCATGGACCACGCCTTTGACATCAAGCCGGAATACAAAGAGGAGGCGGCAAGATGAAAAAGACCTCCGTGTTTCAAAACGGCCTGATTTGGTTTGGGGCCGGGGTCTCCATCGCGGAGATTCTGACGGGTACCTATTTTGCTCCTCTGGGTTTTGGAAAGGGACTGGCGGCCATCCTGCTTGGCCACCTGATCGGATGCACACTTCTGTATCTTGCGGGACTGATCGGCGGCAAAACCGGCCTTTCCGCCATGGAAACCGTGAAGCTGAGCTTCGGTCGGAAAGGCGGCGTGCTGTTCGCGTTTTTAAACGTGCTGCAGCTGGTGGGCTGGACCGCAATCATGATCTATGACGGGGCCGTCTCCGCCGGAGGCATCGGCGGCAGCTTCAGGCTCTGGGCCGTGGTGAGCGGCGGGCTGATCGTGGTGTGGATTCTGATTGGTCTTACGAATCTTGGCTGGGTCAACCGGATTGCCATGGCGGCGCTGCTGGTGCTGACCGTGATTTTGTGCCGCGTGATCTTCGGCAGTGGAGCGCCGGCCGCCGCGGGGGATGATTCCCTGTCCTTCGGCGCGGCGGTGGAACTGGCGGTGGCCATGCCCCTGTCCTGGCT
>JAEWYA010000023.1 GCA_023395775.1 Bacillota bacterium | reverse complement strand
CATCGCTTTTCCACTTATTACATCAACTGCCACCAGCTCATTGAGCAGCTGAAAAAGGCCCATTTTGAGAACCGGTTGCCGGATAAGCTCAAAGTGCTTGCCAAATACAAACTGCTTATCATTGACGAAATTGGGTATTTACCTATGGATATTCAGGGGGCCAATCTGTTCTTTCAGCTCATTGCCAGACGCTATGAGAAGGCGTCTACGGTTTTCACCTCAAACAAGACCTTCTCCCAGTGGAACGAGGTCTTTGCAGACGTCACCATCGCCTCCGCGATTCTCGACCGCGTTCTTCACCATTGTACCGTTATCAACATCAAGGGCGAGTCCTATCGCCTCAAAGAGCTCAAGGAATTTATGCGGCAGAAGCAGCAGATTGTCAATACCCTTTTCGAACAAGGACAAGTCTGATTTTACATCCACCCCTGCCGCCGAAAACCTACATATTTTGTTCGGCGTTTTCTTACAATTTCAAATCGGCGTTGACATTGAGAATGTGACGGAATTAATCATGCCAGTCCGGGGAAAAGCGCACACAGAAGTGCAACGGTTGCGGTGCCGCAGGTTGTTGCAAAGACGGTGGTAACGAACATGGAAGGATAAATCTCTTTCAACTTCATATGGCACATGGGCAGAAGCATCAGGATTGATCCGCAGTAAGGCATGGAGTCAAGTGTTGTTGCCGCAAATACGGAAACGCGATGAATAATGTTGACATTCAGGCCCATCTGAAGCAGCTTGGGTGCAATCTGCGGCAGGGCGACCAGCTGACCTGTGGAAGAACCTCCTGTCAGCATGCACATCAGAGCAACGACAATCCAGCAGATCAGAATCGGAGACAGAGTTATGGGAGCAGGCATCGTAGGAAGTATTGACGATGAAACCGCATGATGTGGTTTTTCTTTTAAAAGTTGGCAGACAAGAAGCAACTATCTTGCCGACAAAAAGAAAACTGTGACAAGAAAAAACGCCGGAGTATCAGGGCAGAAAAGCCTTGATACTACAGCGTTTTTACGTTGGTGCGGGCATGGGGACTCGAACCCCAACACATCTCTGCATAAGAACCTAAATCTTACATGTCTACCAATTCCATCATGCCCGCATATTCGGTTTTTGACCCGCCGAGGGGCGGCTTTCGTTTTTCCACTGAGGTGTAGCGAGCTAAATCTTACATGTCTACCAATTCCATCATGCCCGCGTATATGAGCGGTCGGATAAATTCCGGCTGATTTTTGCCGTATCAATTCTAAGGTCTTCTTTTATCGCTGAGATGACCGCGCCTCCATTCTGTGCGTCTGTCCATTCCGTCATATTACCGCGCAGACCATTGTGTCTTTGTATTCTACCACGAACCGGCCTCTTGAACAATAGGCAGATTTGCCGTATACTGAAAAATAATATTTTCTATTTTTCCCTTTAACTTTACGCTTATTTGAGATAAGAAAAGAGGTACCCTCATGTCTACGCCCCGTATCGCCGCCATTCACGACCTGTCCGGCTTTGGGCGGTGCTCTCTCACCGTCGCCCTGCCGATTCTATCCGCCATGGGGGCGCAGTGCTGCCCGCTGCCGACCGCCTTTCTCTCCACCCACACCGGCGGCTTTCAGGGATATACGTTTCTGGATATGACCGACGAGATGCCAAAGATCGCAGCCCACTGGAAATCCCTGAATTTAAAATTCGACGCAATCTACAGCGGCTTCTTGGGTAGCGCCCGCCAGATCGGAGTGGTGGAGGATTTTTTCTATGATTTCCGTCAGCCCAACACCCTGACGGTGGTGGACCCGGTGATGGGGGACCACGGCGAAGTCTACAAAACCTATACCCCCGCCATGTGCGCCGGGATGATCCGGTTGGCCCGTCTTGCCGACGTCATCACGCCGAACCTCACGGAAGCGGCACTTCTGCTGGGACTGCCCTTGAACGCGCTTCCCTCTCCCCGGGAGACGGTAGAGCACCTGAGCCTTGACGGCAAGCGCTCCGTGGTCCTAACCGGCGTATCCATGTCGCCGGGAATGACTGGGGCCATGTGCTTCGACGCGAAAACCGGCCGGGCCGAGGCGGTGCAGACCGATTTTATTGCCCATGAGTTCCATGGCACCGGCGACGTGTTCGCCTCCGTTCTCACCGGCGCGCTGGTGCAGGGGCGGAAACTGAACGACGCGGCCATGCTGGCCGCCAAGTTCGTCCGGGCCTGTGCGGAGCGCACCGCGGCGGCGGACCTGCCCATGCGGGGGGGCGTGGAATTCGAGCCCCTGCTGGGCTATCTGACGGGAGGGACTCAATGAGCGCAGCGTCCCTTCCCTCTCCGCGTCGGGTAAACGCCGCGTACTTCCTGCTCCAGATCTGGTTTTGGGGAATGATGGCCGCGTTCAGCGGCTATCAGACCGCCATCGTTTTGGGGCGGGGCTTTTCCAGCGGTCAGGCCGGAGTCTTTATTTCACTGGGGTGCCTGGCGGGCATTTTCTCTCAGCCGTTGCTTGGCGCCTGGGCAGACCGGCACCCTGACGTGCCCCTGAAAAAGCTCTTCGGCGGATGTATGCTGCTGGCGCTGGGGTTCCACGCCGTGTTCTATTTTGCCCGGCCCGGCTTTTTCGGCACCGCGCTGATCTTTCTCGCTCTCGGCGCGCTGGAGACCAACTCCTATCCGCTGATCGACGCCATGTCCATGCAGTTTTTGAATGCGGGAATCAGCGTGCGGTACAGCCTGGGCCGGGGTCTGGGCGCGTTTGCCTATGCCATTGTCTCCGTTCTGGTGGGACAGCAGGCCCGGCGCTTTGGCGTGGAATCTGCGTTGGTGACCCATGCGGCGCTGGTAGTCTTGATTTTGGCGGCGCTGGCGGTCTTCCCCGCTTTTTACCCGACCGCCCTGCCGCGGGCGGGCAAGGGACCCGCCCACTCTCCCCTGTACATTTTAAAACACAACCCGGCGTTCACCGTGATGCTGGGCGCGGGCTTTTTTGGCTTGATGGCCGTCATGCCCATCGTTAACTTTCTGGTGAACCTTGTGAACGACCGGGGCGGCGACAGCGGCGATCTGGGGCTGGCCCTCTTTTTGATGGCGGCGTCGGAGCTGCCCGGCGCGATTTTCTTCCAATGGCTCTGGAAAAAGACGAATATCGAAAAGGTCATGCTGATCTCCGTCGTGTTCATGGCGCTGAAACCGCTGCTGTTTCTTTTCTGCCGTGACCTGCGTCTCCTGCTGGCTTTGCAGCCCATCCAAATGCTGGGGTACGGACTGTTCACCCCCGGGAACGTTTACTATGCCAATGAAAATGTCCTGCCTGAGGAC
>JAEWYA010000229.1 GCA_023395775.1 Bacillota bacterium | reverse complement strand
TCACAAATTTGTGCTCTTTCATGTTACGTCTCTCCTATCTTTTTTTGCGTTCTTCTGTGCTATGGTCGTTGTCTGTTCCACTTTTATTTTATTCCGGCATCGGGTCACCAGGCCCTGTGGCCCGATGCCGGTATAAACGCTCTTACTGCTCTTTTTCGGCCAGCCGCTTATAAGATTCGTACCGCTCCTGACTGTCACTGATCATTGCTTACAGGTTTTTAAACGCAGCCGGACGCTTTTCCAGGAAAGCGGTCATGCCTTCCTTCTGATCGGCAGTCCCAAAACACATCGCAAACAGTTCGTTTTCGATTGCAATTCCGGTATCCAAGTCTGTTTGCAATCCTCTGTCAATGCACGCCTTGGAGTATTTCACGGCAATCGGCGCATTTTTTGCAAAGGACCTTGCCATGGCAACCGCAGACTCCATCAGTGTTTCGGGGGGATACACGGCATTTACAAGGCCAATCTCTTTTGCCTCGTCCGCCTTGACCATTCTGCCGGAGAAGATCAGCTCCTTTGCCCTTGCTGCGCCAATCCGGCGGGCCAGCCGCTGGGTACCGGAAAAGCCCGGCGTGATTCCAAGCGTGACCTCCGGCTGTCCAAATTTTGCTTTTTCAGAGGCCAAGATGATATCGCAGGCCATTGCCAGCTCACAACCTCCCCCCAAGGCAAAACCGTTGACGGCGGCAATAGTGGGAATCTCCAGCCGCTCAATCCTGCGAAGCAGAGTGGAGCCTCTCCGGCCCCAGGCCCGGCCACCAGTCAAGTCCAGCGGACACTGCTCGGCAACATCGGCGCCTGCAACAAAAGAACGCCCCTCTCCCGTGAGAATCAGTACCTTCAGCGTCTTGTCCGCCTCAATCTCACCCATCAGCTGCTCCAGTTCGCCGATTACCGTGGAATTCAAGGCGTTCAGGGCCTCCGGCCTGTTGATGCTGGCAATCCCAATGCCGTCATTAACCTCGTAGTGAATGGTAGTGTACAATAAACTTCCTCCTTGTTTTTTCAGCACTATAACTTCAAAGCACCTGTGTGTTCATCACTCAGTGTCCTGCGCCATCCTGCGATACTTGGCATAGCGGGCCTTCGCATCGGCTACGTTCTTCTCATAAAGAGCGTCGGCGCGCTCGGGGAAGTTGTTCTTCAGGGATGCATAGCGGTTTTCGCCCATGAGGAAGTCCTTGATTTTTCCAGTGTCGGGCTCGGGAGAATCCAGCTGGAAGGGATTCTTGCCCTCGGCCGTCCGACGGGGATCATAGCGATAGAGATGCCAGTAGCCGCATTCAACAGCCTTTTTCATCTCATCCTGCGTGCAGCTCATGCCCGCCTTGATATGCTGCTCCAGGCAGGGGCAATAGGCGATGATAATGGAGGGGCCGGGATAGGCCTCGGCTTCCCGAATGGCCTTGAGGGTTTGAGCCTGGTCATAGCCCATAGCCACCTGCGCAACATAGACATAGCCGTAGCTCATGAAGATTGCGCCCAGGTCCTTCTTGGAAATTTGCTTGCCGCCGGCGGCAAATTTGGCAACGGCAGCGGTGGGAGTTGCTTTGGAGGACTGTCCGCCGGTGTTGGAATAGACCTCGGTGTCGAGAACCAGCAGGTTGACGTCCCGGTTTTGAGCAAGGACATGGTCGATGCCGCCAAAGCCGATATCATAGGCCCATCCGTCACCGCCAAACGCCCAGACAGACTTCTTGGCCAGATACTCTTGATTGTCCAGAACAAATTCCACATCCGGGGTCTTTGCGCCGGCTTTCAGTGCGGCAATGAGCGCATCGGAGACCTGACGGGACTTTTCCTTGTCGTCCCAATCGGCCAGATAACTGTTGACGGCGTCCACAGCCACGCCGGAATTTTTCACGGCTTCCAGATGAGTGAGGATCTCCCTGCGGATGGCGTCCTGCGCATGGAAGAACCCATAGGCAAACTCCGCATTATCCTCAAACAGGGAATGCTCCCAGGCGGGGCCAAAGCCACGGCTGTCACGGCAGTAGGGCAGAATGGGCGCTCCGCCGCTGTAAGCGGACGAGCAGCCCGCAGCGTTGCCGACATACATGCGGTCGCCCACCAGTTGGCTGACCAGCTTGATGTAGGTGGTCTCGGCGCAGCCTGCGCATGCGGCAGAGAACTGGAAGTAAGGCTTTGCGAACTGGATATTCTTGACCGTTTTGCTGTTGATGACATCCTTTTTCAGATAGGATTCATTCATGGCGATCTCGTCGAAGTTGCTCTGCTCAGGCTTCATCTCCTCAAAGGGCGTCATGACCAGCGCCTCCTTGGCCGGGCATACCGTCAGGCACACGCCGCAGCTTAGGCAGTCATAAGGAGAAACCTGCATGCGGAAGGAATAGGCGGGCGCGTCCTTGCCCAGGCCCTTGGCGGGAACGGTGGCGAAGGATGCGGGAACAGCGGTCTTTTCCTCTTCGGTCAGGAGCACAGGGCGGATGGCCGCATGGGGGCATGCCATAGCGCAGCGGTTGCACTGGATGCAGGCGTCTCCGTTCCACTTGGGAACGGTGGTGGCCACGCCGCGCTTTGAATAGGCGGAGGTGCCGTTTTCCCAGGTGCCGTCCAGCACGCCGTACTTTTTGAACACGGAGACCGGGAGCTTGTCTCCCTGCTGGCGATCCATGGGGATGACAATATCCCTGACAAAGGGCGAGGCCTTGATTTCCTCGGCAGGGGCGTCGGTGGCGTCTTCCCAGCTTTCAGGAATCTCCACCTCAACGGCGGCGTTTACGCCCGCATCGACAGCCTGGTCATTCAGATCGACAATCTTCTGACCGGCTTTTTTAAAGTAAGAATCGTAGTTGTTCTTCTTCATGTCCTCCACAGCAACGTCCAGAGGAATGACCTTGGTCAGGGCAAAGAAGGCGGCCTGCAGGATATTGTTGGTCCGCTGGCCCAGTCCGATCGTCTCGGCGAGCTTTGCGGCGTCAATGATGTAGAACCGCGCATGCTTGCGGGCCAAGTCCCTCTTCATCTTTGCGGTAAGATGATTTTCCAGCTCCCCGGCACTCCACGGGCAGTTGAGAAGGAAGGTGCCGCCCTCCTTCAGATCTTCGGTGGTATCGTACTTATTAACATAGGTAGGTGCGTGAACGGCTACAAAATCCGCAGATGAGACCAGATATGTAGAACGAATGGGTTCATCCCCAAAGCGCAGGTGGGACTGGGTCAGGCCGCCGGACTTCATGGAGTCATAAGAGAAGTAAGCCTGCGCGTATTTGTTTGCGGTCAGGCCGATTGTGGTGATCGCGTTCTTGTTGGCGCCAACCGTGCCGTCGCCTCCAAGGCCCCAGATCTTGCAGGAAATCTCACCGGGATGCGCAAGTTCCACCTCTTTGTAATCCAGGGAGGTGTGGGTGACATCGTCGTTGATGCCGATGGTGAAGTCGTTTTTGGGGTTGTCCTGTCTGAGGTTATCGTAGACGGCAATAAACTGGCCCGGAGTGGTATCCTTGGAGGAAAGGCCGTAACGGCCGCCCACGATCTTGATATCACTTCTTCCCGCCTGATTCAGCGCCGTGCACACATCCAGATACAGGGGCTCACCCACGGAACCCGTTTCCTTAGAGCGATCCAAAACGGCAATCTTTTTGCAAGTTGCGGGAATGGCCTCAGTGAAATGCTTCACAGAGAAGGGCCTGTACAGGTGCACCTGCAGCAGACCAACCTTACGTCCATTGGCATTGAGGAAATCGATGGTTTCCTTCACGGCTTCGCAAGCCGAGCACATGACCACGATGACCTCTTCCGCATCGGAAGCACCGTAGTAGTTGAACAGCTTGTAATCCCGGCCGGTCAGCTTGTTGATCTCGTCCATGTAGTGCTGGACCTTGTCGGGCAGAGAGGCGCTCTTTTCGTTTGCGCCCTCCTTGCACTGAAAGTAGACGTCCGGGTTGACGTTGTTGCCACGGTTGGTGGGATGCTCCGGGTTGAGGGAATGGCGGCGGAAATCCTTCAGGGCCGCGTAATCCACGAGGCCTCTCAGATCTTCATAGTCCAAGGCCTCGATGCGCTGCATCTCGTGAGAAGTGCGGAAGCCGTCAAAGCAGTGCATAAACGCATACTTGGAGCTAATGGCGGACAGGTGGGCAACCGCCGCCAAATCCATACATTCCTGGGGGGTAGAGGACATCAGCATTGCATAGCCCGTTGTGCGGCAGGTCATGAAGTCGGTATGATCGCCGAAAATGGAGTGGTGGTTGGAGGTAACCACTCTGGAGGCAATGTGCATGACACTGGGAAGAAACTGCCCACCCATGGCGAACATGGCGGGAATCATCAGCATCAGTCCCTGGGACGAGGTAAACGTGGTCGTCAGCGCGCCCGCCTGCAAGGAGCCGTGGCAAGTGCCGGCGGCGCCTGCCTCAGACTGCATCTGAATGACATCCACGGTGGAGTCGAACAGGTTTTTCCTGCCCTTTGCGGACCATTCGTCCACTTTTTCCGCCATCGGGGAAGACGGCGTGATCGGGAAAATCGCCGCAACCTCTGTAAACGCATATGCTGAGTGAGCGGCAGCGGTATTCCCGTCCATAACTACATATTTCTTTTTCATTTGACATTCCTCTTTTATATATTTGTAACCCCGATGCCTTGGGGGTACTCTCCGTTTTATGGGCAGCCCTGAATTTCAAAATGCGGTGTGTTACACATAATTGCACACCCGGGCAATGGCCATCTCGGTAAAGCCCAGAGCTTCCGCCTTGGTCTGCTTGCCGCAGGCAACGTCCCGGACCATCTGATAGAGTTCAACGCCCAGCTCTTCCATCGTCTTACTGCCGTAAATCACGGGGGAGGCATCCAGATCGATGTTATCCTCCATTTTGGCAAAGGTCAGCTTGTTGCCGGTGATCTTGATCACCGGCACAATGGGGTTGCCGGTGGGTGTGCCGCGGCCGCTGGAGAACACCACTACCTGTGCGCCGCCGGCCGCCATGGCCGCAACGGAGGATGGGTCGTTTCCCGGCGTGTCCATGATGACAAGACCGCTTTTGGGTTCCACCTGCTTTGCGTAGTCGTACACGGCGTTGACGGGGCTGTGGCCGCCCTTGTGGATGCAGCCCAGGGACTTCTCCTCCAGTGTGGTCAGTCCGCCCGCCTTGTTGCCGGGGGAGGGATTGCCCTCGCGAACCTCTTCCCCCACCAGCTGCAGCGCCTTTTCATAACGGTGCACGATATCCAGGATCCGGTCGTGCACCTCCGGAGTTGCGGCGCGTCTAGCCAGAATATGCTCCGCGCCGATAAACTCAGTGGTCTCGCTGAGGATGGAGGTGCCGCCGTCGGCCACCAGCAGATCGCTCAGTCGGCCAATCAGGGGATTGGCCGCAAGTCCGCTGGTGGGGTCGCTGCCGCCGCACTCGGTACCCAGAATCAACTCGGACATGGGGAATTCCTGCTTTTGCAGCATGGAAGCCTCCGCCGCCATTTCCTTGGCGTAGCGTACGGCCATATCCACGGCTTTCAGAGTACCGCCGACTTCCTGAATAATGACCTGCTTCATGGGTTTATTGGTGCGCTCCGCAATGGCCTGAGCCACCAGATCCATCTGGCAGTTCTCGCAGCCCAGGGACACGATCACGGTACCGTACACATTGGGGTTGGCGGCGTAGCCCGCCATCACGTCCATGGTCAACTGCTGGTCGGACGCCACCTGGGAGCAGCCATTCTGGTTGTTAAACGTCACTGTGCCGTTGACCTGCTGGGCAACGATGCGGGTCGTGTCAGAGGCGCAGACGCTGGCGGGCAGAATGAGGACATAGTTGCGAATGCCCACGCGGCCGTCCGGCCGCCTATAGCCATAAAATGTCATTTTTTCTCTCCTCCTCAGCCCAGATTTTCCCGGTGGCTGGATAGGTTGTGCACATGAACATGCTCACCCTTTTTGATGTCCCGAGCCGCCACCCCGATATGTTGACCGTACTTGGAGACAGGTGCAGCGGCGGGAATGTCATTCCGCGCGACTTTATGATAGATCGTAATGTCCTCCAGAGCGGGGAACTGAACAGCTTCCCCGTTGCAGTCATACTCAACGGTTTCGCCCTTGCCAATGGGTTCAATTGCCACAACCACGTCATCGGCGGAGTCGATCAGCATCGCATTTCGCATGGATGGTTCCTCCTTAAAACAAATTGCCTTCCCTGTCAAACTTCAAATCGTAAGGCTCAGACAGAATTTCAATATTGGGGTTGGCCTTGGCCAGCGGCAGCATGGCCTCAGAAATCTCGATCTCGTCAATATGGGCAGTGTTGCGAATACGGATCATCTTCAGGTTCTCCTGATCCTCCGCCTCCGGGCAGCAGCAAAGAGCAAGCTGCATGGCCTCGCGGTCGTTGTCCATAATCATAGGGATCTTCATCAGGTGCAAAAACGTATTGGTCACGCCGGTGGGATAGGTCATCTCCAGCTTCATCTTGTTGAAAAGACGCCGGGTGGTGACCTCAGCCAGGCCGATGCCCTGAGCGTTGCCGTGGGTCTCGTCGGTCAGGTCCAGAATGACAACCTTCTCCGCCGCGATTCCACCGGAGCAGAACCGGGGCAGGACAAAGCGACCGGAAATATTGGGGTCCATCCCATCGCCGCTGATGTTTTTGCCGATCTGATCCACCACCAGTACATCGCACTTATCAAACAGCAAATGTGCAATGGTCTTGTAGGAAAGCTCCTTGAGCTTTGGCTCCTCGTCGATGATCTCTTTCGGAGTGAGTCCCTGGATAAGATATGTCTCGTCATAGGCGTTTTCAACCACGGCGATCCCGCCCAGAACCGGGGCGTTTTTGAGAATTGTTCTGCCGTACTCCTCCACCAGCTCGTGCATAATGGCCGGGCTTTGCGAATGCAGGGCGTTGGCACCCACCTGCTTGCCAAGACCGATGGCCATCATCTTCATCAGGCCGCTTTCATAGGGACCGCGGAAGGAAGTGTGGGGCTTGATGCGGTTGAAAAGGAGAATTCCGTCAGCCTCAGCGGCGTTTTTGTCAATCCGCACATGCTGGTGACGTTTCTCTGTGACACCGATCTCCACGGTGTCCATACAGCTTATCACGGGGCAGCCCATCGCCTCTTCCGTGACGCCGTAATCCTTCAAAATCTGCAGCTGACCCTCGGCGGTAGCGCCGCCGTGGCTGCCCATGGCTGCCACGATAAACGGCTCCGCGCCTCTGGATTTTACAAAATCCACCATAGCGCGGGCCATCAGAGCGTTGTGGTTGATGCCGCGGCTGCCGCAGGTTATCGCAATTTTCATACCCGGAAGGATTCTGCCGCCCAACTCCTCGCGGTCGAGTTCCCTGTGAATGGTTGCGGGAATCTCGCGTTCCGGGATACAGGTTCTGTCAAAATTTTCCCGAACCCTCACCATCCGCGGAATCGGTACGTTCTCAATGAGATTGGTAATTGTTTTCATATCGCTTTTCCCTCCAACATAAGCCGCCGTTCTCCTTTGCTAGACTGCTTCTTAGCAGAAATACAGCTGATCATCAGACTTATAATCGTAAAATAATAGAAGTCACTCAAATTGTAAGGCGTTAACGCGGATAGACAATTTGGGGACAGAGTGTTTATGATTGCTCAAGTAGCATGAGGAAGACCATCATTCCTTCAAAATTTTTTTCAGAACTTCAAATATGGTTGTTTCCCTCCGCCTGCATTGTTCCTATTTAAGAACTCGTAGCTTAATTAGGAACTACATAAATTATTATCCCATTTTTTCGTTTTGTCAATGAGTGCCGAATCAATTGTTTATTTTTGTTTAACTGAATAAAATTGAATGAATTTTTTGTAAGAAAAAACACTTGTGCTTTTTAAGCATATATATGAGCATGAGTTATCGCACGCGCTTGCAAAAGGTAGTGAACTTTGCTATGATGATGGCATTAAATTAAAAGAGGTTTTAACCATGCTACAGGATCAGCACAGATCGACCGCTCGTGTTTTAGACATTTTGGAAGAGCTTGCATTTTCACCTGATGGAGAAGGATTTACGTTTACAGAATTAGCCACGACTCTGGGGGCGCCCAAAAGCAGCCTGTTCCCCATTATTCATACACTTGAGGAACGCAAGTATATACAGAAAGACAGGCAATCCGGCAAGTACAGTATCGGTATTCGCACCTGTCTTCTGAATGCCGGTTTTCAAGATGACGGCGGTATAAAACTGGTATCTAAAATCATGCACTCGATAGTGGATGTTTGTGAAGAAACCTGTCAATTGGGTGTTTTGGACGAGGGGAATGTCTTTTACATTCAAAAAGTGGATTCCCCCCAAAAAATCCGTATGATTTCTCATGTTGGGACTAAGTTGCCTGCCAACTCCACTGCCATTGGCAAGGCATTGCTTAGTGGGCTGGATGACGAAGCTGTCAAAGCACTCTATCCGGGTGGACTCCCTAGATTGACAGAGAATACCATCGTGGATATGCATCAGCTTTTATCGCAGCTGAATGATATCCGAGGCAGCGGTATTGCTTGGGAAAAAGAGGAGTCTACTCCCCAGTTGAGTTGCTGGGCTGTTCCGCTTTATTCTCAAGGTATCGTATTTGCGGCTCTGAGTGTCACGGTTCCTTTGTTTCGTTGCTCAGATGAAAAAGAACAAATTGTCCGTACCTGCCTGTTAAATGCAAGAAAGGAAATAGAGCAGCTGGCCAAATCCCGGAAGCTTTCTTTAGCATAGGTTCATTTCTAGTTTTTGGTGATTTACCCCTTGTAGATTTTAATGGCAGTCACCTGAAGATGACCGCCTAAATATCAAGTACGCTCTTCGCAAAACAGCCTATCCGTCGCTGGATATCTGACCCGAATGAATATGCTTTTAAGATTTCAGGATGATGACTTACACTGGCAGTGGACGGATTTAAGGGGCAGGTCACTTCTATGGTCACCTCTTTGGGCGACTAAATTCATACGTTAGAGTTTAGTCTATAATGTGTAATCAATTATCTTCTTATTATATTTTGACGGTATTATATGCGAGTAATAAAGAGGGCCGACATTTCTGAAGAATGTCAACCCTCTTATTTCTTATATTGCCGGAAGGTGGGATTTGATCTTCCGCGCAGTCAATTATCCTTCCGTAGCCCTGCTCAATACTGGGTATCATACTCCCATGGGGCGCCGCCGCACAGGCAGCCGCCGTCCACGTGGTAGGCTTGCCCGGTCATATAGGAAGATGCGTCGGAAGCCAGCATAATTGCCATTCCCACCAGCTCCTCCGGCATCCCGGAGCGACGCATGGCGATCCGCTCCCGCAGCCAGGGGGCACGGGTGGGATGATCCCAGGTCACCCGAGTCAGCTGGGTGAGAATGTGTCCCGGGCTAATGGCGTTGGCCCGGATTCCATACTGAGCAAATTCCACGGCCATGGAGCGGGTCAGCGCCACCACTCCGCTTTTCGCAGCTCCGTAGACGGAGCAGCCGCCCAGCATCCCCTCGTCGTTGTGGGACCCGATATTGACGATGTTACCGCTTTTGCGCTTGTACATCTCCCGGGCCACGGCCTGGCTGAGCATGAATACGCCTTTGAGGTTGGTATTCATGATTCGGTCATAGGTCTCTTCGGTCACGTCCAGAAGGCCCTCCCGCTTATTTATGCCCGCCACATTGAACAGCACGTCAATTTTTCCGTACCGAGCTACCACCTCGTCCACGCAGGCATGGATACCGACAACGTCCGTCACGTCCAAACGGTGGACGGAGGCCTTGCCGCCGTTGGCGATGATCTGATCAGCCAATGCCTGACATTTTTCCACAGAGCGGCCGCACAGCGCCACCTCCGCCCCAGCATAAGCCAACCCCTCGCTGATTGCCGATCCGATACCGCCGGCCGCGCCGGACACCAGAACGGTCTTCCCGTCCAATCCAAAGACACTGTTGAGATATTCTTTGCTGTCCATACTGTTTCCTTTCTCTGTGTGGGTTTAAACCCCTCAGTCGCAGCTTATATTTTAATGAATGAAATACTCTCTTTACTTTCGGTACCCCAGCAGTTCAGAAATCCGCTCCGCGGATTTCCTTATCTCGCCGGTGATAAACGCCTGATCCGCCTGCATCCGATAGCTGGGTCCAGCAATGCTGACCGCCGCCCGGACATGGCCGGTCATGTCGAAAATCGGCGCGCCGATGCAGATCAGTCCCGGCTCGATCTCGCCGTTGTCCATGGCATAGCCGTTCAAGCGGGCCTTGACCAGCTCGTCCCTCAGCTGCTCCGGATCGGTGAAAGTAGTGTCTGTCATAGGCTTTTGATCCAGCATCCATTGGCAGTACTCGTCCACATATTCCTCCGACTGAAAGGCCAGCATGGCCTTGCCGCCACTGGTGGCGTAAGCCGGAGCGCGGCTCCCCACTCGGGTATTGCACACCACGGAACGATGGGTCTCCACCTTATCCAAGTAGAAAATGTCATGCTCCAGCAATGCGCTGAGATTGACGGTCTCTTGCACCACGTCGCTCAGCCGCTCCATCTCCGGTCGGGCCAGACTTCGAATATCGGAGCGGCCCAGGATCGCGCTGGAGAGCAGGTACAGCCGCGGCCCGATCCGATAGCTCTTTCGAATGGGATCCTGCTCCAGATACTGCCGCTCTACCAAGGTGGAAATCTGCCTGAACACCGTGGTCGTAGGAAGATCCAGCCGCTCCACCAGAGCCTTGAGCGTCCACTCAGTTCCGGAATCCATAAAGCACTCTAGAATTTGCAGTGCCCGCATAATGCTGGAAACTTGTTCTTTCGCCATACATTTTTAACCTTTCGCACAAAAGTTAGCTCTGATTTTTGTCCGCTATGCGTTTGACAAAACTATATAAATATTTATTACATTATCTAGCATATCATATATGTTCACGGTTGTGAATATTTTTTTGCTCAATTTTCGGAAGCTCTTTCCGCAATTCGGAACATTAAAATTGGACATGACAGAATCCTTGATCCCGAGCACCACGCAAAGTCATTCAGATGCAGTCCGAGGCCGGCGCCCTGAACACCACCTATACAGCGTCCCAGGGTCTGCTGCTGATGATCCTCCGATGTATAAAATCGCCGGTGAGTTTCTGCCCGGCGTGTTCCATGTCTCCTCCCGTACCATCTCGGTCCATAGCCTGTCCATTTTCGGTGACCATTCCGATGTGATGGGCTGCCGCATGATCGGCTTCGGCATGCTGGCCTCCTCCTCTCCCCAGGAGGCGATGGATCTGGGCGCCGTGGCGCACCTGTCCGCCATCAAGGCGCGCCATCCCTTCCTGCACTTTTTTGACGGTTTCCGCACTTCCCATGAGATGCAGAAGATCGACGCGCTGGACTATGACGATCTGGCAAAGTTGGTGGACTTTGACCAGTTGTCGGCCTTCCGTAAAAACGGATTGAACTCCGAACATCCCTCTACCCGCGGCACCACCGTCAACCCCGACATCTTCTTCCAGTGCCGCGAGGGCTGCAACGAACACTACGCCACCCTGCCCGGCATTGTCCAACGCTATATGGATGAGATCAACAAGCTCACCGGCCGGGACTATAAGCTGTTCAACTACTACGGCGCACCCGACGCCACAGGGTGCGTCATCCTCATGGGTTCCTCTGTCGAGACCGTAAAGGAGACGGTGGACTACCTCAACGCCAGCGGGCACAAGGCAGGCATGATTCAGGTGCACCTATACCGTCCCTTTTCCGCCGAGCACTTTCTGTCGGTCCTGTTCGATACCGTGAAAAAAGTCGCGGTTCTGGATCGGACCAAAGAACCTGGTGGCATGGGTAAGCCTCTCTATCAGGACGTTGAGAGCGTCATGCACCGCTTCCGCCCGGAAATCACGATGGTCGGCGGCCGCTACGGTCTGGCTTCCAAGGACACCACTCCGGGTCAGATCGTGGCCGTGTACAACAACCTATCTCAGGAGACACCCAAGAACGATTTCACCATTGGAATTGTAGACGATGTGACCTTCACTTCCCTACCCTATGAAGAGGTCTCCATTCCCAAAGAGGGTGAGACCTCCTGCAAAATCTGGGGTATCGGCGGCGACGGCACGGTGGGCGCCAACAAAAACACGATTACCACCATCGGTTTGGCGGCCGGCATGTATGCCCAGGCCTATTTCTCCTATGATTCCAAGAAGTCCGGCGGTTTGACCCAGTCCCACCTGCGGTTTGGGAAAAATCCCATCCGCTCCCCATACTTGGTGAACTCCGCAGATTTTGTAGCCCTACACGAGCCGGCCTATCTGGGACAGTACGACGTCACCGCGGATCTGAAGGACGGCGGCACTTTCCTGCTCAGCTGCGGCTGGAGCGATGCCGATCTGCCCTCCCATATCCCCGGTAAGATAAAGCGCGATCTGGCGAAAAAGCACACGGATATGTACATCATCGACGCCACGGCCATCGCCCGGGAAATCGGTCTTGGCAACCGCACCAACGCCGTGCTTCAGGCAGCCTTTTTCAAGCTGACCAACATGATTCCTCTGGACCTGGCGGTTAAGGAAATGAAAGACGGCATCTATAAGAGCTACTTCAAAAAGGCCGGAGAGAAGGTCACCAGCCTGAACTATACCGCCGTGGACCGAGGCATCACCGGCGTGCGGAAGTTTGAGATTCCCGTGGATTGGGCCAATGTGGACGACGATGACGCCGCTGAGAAAAACATTCCCGGCTTCATCAAGGATATCGTCGTCCCCATGAACCGCCAGGAGGGCGATAAAATCCCCGTCTCCACTTTAAGAAGTACAGCTGCCTGGACGGCACCTGGCAAAACGGCACCACTCAGTACGAAAAGCGCGGCGTGGCCGTCATGGTTCCCCAGTGGGACGCAGACAAGTGTATGCAGTGCAACCAGTACGCCTTTGCATGCCCTCACGCAGCCATCCGTCCCGTACTGCTCAGCGCGGAAGAAGCGGTCAATAAGCCCGCCGGGTTTCACACGGTTGCGGCCAAGGGCCTGTCCCAGTATCAGTACCGCATGCAGGTCTCTCCTTATGACTGCATGGGCTGCGGCTCCTGCGCAACGTTTGCCTGGCCAAGGATAACGACCTGACCATGGTGCCTTTCGAAACTCAGATTGCCGAGCAGGATAACTGGACCTTCGATGTGGAGCAGACTCCCATCAAGAAGGATGCTTTCTCTGCCAAGAATGTGAAGGCCAGCCAGTTCTCCAAGCCCTACTTCGAATTCTCCGCAGCCCGGGTGCAAAAAACGGCATGTCGTTTCTGTTCATCTCTCATGATCTTGCTCTGGTCAGCAGCATCTGTCAGCGGACGTATGTCATGTACGGCGGAGAGATTGTCGAGCACGGAACAACCAGTCAGATCATCCACTCACCGCAGGCCGAATATACCCGCAGACTGATCGCATCTGCGATGACCATGGATAAATGATGTTTTAGAAAGATCTTAGAGCATTCAAAAGCAGATCGAGTACTGCAATTTCACGTACACAAGGCTATCAGCATGAAATTCAAAGTCCTTTCCGACTCTCCGATCTGAGCACACGGTTCACCTTATTCCGGGTAATTCTTTTCGAACGGATGTTTCTTTTTGCAGGTCCACTACGTTATTATTTGAAAGGATTTCACATTACCTAATCAAAATAAATAGTGAACCTGTCAAGAAAGGAAGTCGTTTTAATGAAAAAGTCAAATGTATTCGCAAGAGTCTTATCTTGTACCCTGGCCATTGCCGCGCTCTGTTCTGTCAGTGCTTTTGCGGCGGAGACATATGACTCGCAGCTCTGCTCTCACGGCTCGGGAGAGCAGATGTACGACTACTATTCCTCTCTGTATTCCAGTGCCGGCCCTAAATGGAGGGCGGCAACATGGGTACAGGCGCAGAATGAAAAAACTGTGCCCGCTGGGTATTTGAAAGCAAAGGCGTTTTTGTATGATGCGGCGGGCAACCTGTGCAAAAGCACGGTCATGCAAACCAACACCACGGCGGCAAATTATCTGGTTGTGGTCGCGCCTGGTTTGACCGGTACGGGAGAATATTACAGCCGAGGCGAAGTGAGCCTGTATCTTAACTCCGAATACAGAGCGGTTACTGCCTCGACGCCCGCAGACGGCGAAACCAACGTGATGAAAACCCTCAAGACCTCGCTGAATAAGGATGGCGGCTATCCTGTCGACGCCCTGGGGCAGACCTATGGTTCCCTGCTTTTGTCCCATGTTGTGGGCTACAAGCCGGACCTGGTTGCGGCGATTGGAACGAACAAGGTGAAGGGCTACGTCCGGATGGACGAACTGGACCCCTATACCGCGACCCCTGAGGAGACTGCGGCGCTGGCGGCATCGGCCAAGGACAGCGTACTGCCGCTCTACGACCTCAGCGGCAAGGTGATCGGCACCTTTGTGCAGGATGTAGGCGTCAGCTCCAACAACAAGGAATTTGCGAAAGCCACCTTTGACGCCGCCCGAAAAAAAGTTGCCGAGGGTTCGTATACCACACCCGCTCAGACGGCGAAGCTCCCGAAGACCGACCAGGAATCGACTGCGCTGGCGCAAAGCGCGCTTACCATCACTCCCTATTCCAGAAACAGCAAGGGGCAGACCTATGGTTCTGACTCTGGAGGGATATCATAGAAGTGCAGAGGGCAAACACCCCAAATGTGATAGAATCAAAGAAAGAACAAGGTGGTGTTTGCAATGCGCAAATATGATAAGGAGTTCAAAGAAGAAGCGGTCAAGCTGT
>JAEWYA010000210.1 GCA_023395775.1 Bacillota bacterium | reverse complement strand
GGACAAGGGCGAACACTATCTCCTGAACGGGGGTAAGATCTTTATCACCAACGCGCCTAAGGCGGACACCTATGTGGTTTTTGCCGTGACCACGCCCGACATCGGAACCCGGGGCATCTGCGCGTTCATTGTGGAAAAGGGCTGGAAGGGCTTTGAATTTGGCGACCACTACGACAAGATGGGAATCCGTTCCTCCACCACCGCCGAACTGATCTTTAACGACGTGAAGGTACCGAAAGAAAACCTGCTGGGCAAGGAAGGCCAGGGCTTTAAAATTGCCATGGCGACGCTGGACGGCGGGCGTATCGGCATTGCCGCGCAGGCGCTGGGCATCGCCCAGGGGGCCTTTGAGCAGGCGGTCGGTTACGCCAAGGAACGGGTCCAGTTTGGAAAGCCCATCGGGTTTCAGCAGGCCATTTCGTTTAAAATCGCGGACATGGCCACCAAGCTGCATGCCGCGCGTCTGCTGGTGTATTCCGCGGCGGAGTTGAAGGAAACCCACCAGCCCTACGGCATGGAGTCGGCCATGGCCAAGCAGTACGCCTCGGATATCGCTTTGGAGGTGACCAACGATGCGCTCCAGATTTTCGGCGGAACCGGATACTTAAAGGGGATGGAGGTGGAGCGGATGTACCGCGACGCCAAAATTACCACCATCTACGAGGGAACCAACGAAATTCAGCGGGTTGTCATTGCCTCGCATGTGCTGGGTAAGGAGCCCAAAACCGAGGGAGTTTCCACGAGCCGTGCCCGTAAGAGCGCGCCTGTGACCGGAATCCGGAAGAAAATTCTGTTCCGGGACGGCAGAACGCAGGAGCAGGTGACCGCGCTGGTGGAAGCTCTGAAAAAGGATGGCTACGACTTTACCGTGGGAATTGCGCCGGATGTCCCCATCGCGCTGGCCGAGCGGGTGGTTTCCGCCGGAAAGGGAATCGGGGAGAAAAAGAATATGAAGCTGATCGAGCAGCTGGCCAAAGCCGCCGGCGCGGCCATCGGCTCCTCCCGTCCGGTGGCGGAAACTTTGAAGTACATTCCTTTGAACCGCTATGTGGGCATGTCCGGGCAGAAATTTACCGGCAATTTGTACATTGCCTGCGGTATTTCCGGCGCCATCCAGCACCTGAAGGGAATTAAGGACGCCTCTACCATTGTGGCGATCAATAAAAACCCCAACGCGCCTATCTTTAAAAACTGCGATTACGGCATTGTGGGCGATCTCATGGAAGTGCTGCCCCTGCTGACCGAGGCGCTGAATACCGGAGAAAAGCAGCCGGCTCCCCCCATGATCAAGATCAAGAGGCCCGTGATGCCGAAGCCCGAGCCGATCGGCCCCAGATATGTATGTGGTGGCTGTGGCTATGAGTATGTGCCGGAGCTTGGGGACGAGGAGAGCGAGATTGCGCCCGGTACCCTGTTCCGGGATCTGCCGGACGACTGGATCTGCCCTGAGTGTGCCGAGGGCAAGGATCAGTTTATTGAAGCGTAACGCGGAAAGAAGGAGCAGATTATGTATTGTGTAAGAAATGTGACGGAAGACCTGTACTGGGTGGGGGCCAACGACCACCGGCTGGCTCTGTTCGAAAACGCCTATCCGATTCCCAGGGGCGTCAGTTATAATTCGTATCTCCTGCTGGACGAGAAAACGGTCCTGTTTGACACGGTGGACTTTGGAAGCTGCCGCCAGCTGATTGAGAATATGATCCACGTGCTGGACGGAAGGCCCCTGGACTATCTGGTCGTCAATCACTTGGAGCCGGATCACGCGGGCAGTATCGAGGAGGTGCTGCTGCGCTGGCCCAAGGTGAAGATCATCAGCAATGAAAAGGCGTTCATGCTGATGCGGCAGTTTGGCTTCCGGGTGGACACCCACGACCAGATCGAGGTGAAGGAAGGGGATACCTTCTCCTTCGGAACCCACACGGTCACCTTTGTGTTTGCGCCCATGGTTCACTGGCCCGAGGTGATGGTCACCTTCGACGTGACCAACGGCGTCCTTTTCTCCGCCGACGCCTTCGGAACCTTCGGTGCGTTGGATGGAAAGCTGTTTGCTGACGAGGTCAATTTCGACCGGGACTGGCTGGATGACGCCCGCCGGTATCTGACCAACATTGTTGGGAAATACGGCCCGCATATCCAGCTGATCCTGAAAAAGGCAGGGACAATTTTGAATCAGATCAAGTACATCTGCCCGCTGCACGGCCCGGTATGGCGCAAGGACCTGATGTATTTTATCCAGAAATACGACACCTGGAGCCGGTATTTGCCGGAGGAAAAGGGCGTTCTGATTGTCTATGCCTCCATGTATGGCAACACAGAAGCGGCTGCCCAGGCGCTGGCGGCGCGGCTGTGTGAAAAGGGACAGACCAACGTGGCGGTCTATGACGTGTCCAGCACCGACGTGTCCCAGCTGATTTCCGAGAGTTTTAAGTACAGCCATCTGGTGCTGGCTTCCGTGACCTATAATCTGGGCATCTATCCGGCCATGCACAATTTCCTGATGGATATGAAGGCGCTGAACGTCCAAAATCGGACCATCGCTCTGATAGAAAACGGCTCCTGGGCCTGTAAGTCCGGCGATTTGATGCAGAAATTCATCAATGACGAGCTGAAGAATATGACCGTTCTCAATGAGCGGGTGAGCATGGCCTCGTCGCTGGGCGCAGACAAGGTGCCGGAGCTGGATAACCTGGTAAACGCGATTTTGGAATCCATGGCATAACAAAAAGCACGTCCCGCCTTTGCAGCGCAAGCTACGAAGGCGGGGCGTTTTTGAGGCGAAAATCTCGGACTCCAAACTGGTGTTACCGAGTGATTGTTTTACTTGGTGCCGAAAATCCGATCTCCGGCGTCTCCGAGACCGGGTACGATATAGCCATGTTCATTTAGGTGGTCATCTAACCCCGCAATGTAGACCTCTACGTCCGGATGGTCTCTCTCGATGCGGGCAATGCCCTCCGGCGCGGCCAGCACGTCCATCAGCTTGATATGCTTGCAGCCGTATTCCTTCATAAACCCGATGGCGGCGGAGGCGGAGCCGCCGGTTGCCAGCATGGGGTCCACGATGATGACG
>JAEWYA010000199.1 GCA_023395775.1 Bacillota bacterium | reverse complement strand
GTCTCTGGCTCTCTCCACCCGGATCGATAACGCGGCGGAGTATCTGACGGCCCACCCGGACATTCCGGCGGTGCTATCCGGCGGGCAGGGTCCGGGGGAGGATATCACCGAGGCAAGGGCTATGTTTACGGCGCTGACGGAGAGGGGAATTGACCCGAACCGGCTGATTCTGGAGGAAACTTCCACCAGCACAGCGGAAAATTTTCGGTATTCAAGAGAGCTTCTGGAGGAAAACGGCGTTGATACGGCAAACGCTAACGTTGCCGTTGTCACCAACGATTTTCACGCTTTCCGGGCTCATCTGATCGCCCAAAGGGCGGGGCTGGATGTCTTTGTTGTTCCAGCAAAGCTGCCCTGGGCGTGGCTTTCCGTCAACTACTACGCGCGGGAGGCCTTCGCGCTGGTGAAGACCGTACTGTTTGACTGACCGCGGGCCCACCCGCGAGACGACCAAGGAGGTCTTATGAGCGATATTTTATGTATGTATTCCACCCGGACGGGGAACACCAAAGCTGCTATGGAAGAGCTGGCGGCGGCGCTGGACGCCGAGCTGGTGGAGCTGAGCGACGGCGTGGACCGCAGCGGCGCAAAGGGCTTTCTCCGCAGCGGCATGGATGCCATGCGCCGCACGGTGGCGCCGCTCCAGCCCTATGAGACGAAAAAGCCGCTGGCGAATTACAAGCTGGTGATCTTGGGCACGCCGGTCTGGGCCGGGCGGTGCAGCAGCGTGATACGCGGCTTTTTGAAGGAGCAGGGGTATCTTTTGACCAATGTGTCCTACGTGCTGCTCCGGAGCGGTAACGGCAAGTGCGAGGAGGTCTATCAGCAGATGGACAAGTACCTCTCCCAGCCCCATCAGACCGCCGTGTCTCTGCGGGCCGGGTCCGTTGGCTACCACTTTTGGCAGGAGGAATTTCTCCGCCGGACGCGGGCTTTTCTGGAAGGACAGGAGATTCAGGATTAGCTGCTTTCCCGACACAAATATGAGAGGGGAGGCATGAGCTTGCTTGAAAAACTGAGGGAGGTCGCGACGCGGTACGACGCGCTGCAATCCCAATTGAGCGACCCGTCGGTCTACGGCAGCGCAGACCGGCTGCGGGTGGTGAACCGGGAATTGAAGGAACTGACGCCGGTGGTGGAGGCATTCTCCGCCTGGGAACAGGCGGACCGCCGCCTGCGGGAGACGGAGGAGCTGCTGAGCGACCCGGAGCTGCGGGCCATGGCTCAGGAGGAGCTGCCCGCAGCGAAGGCCGAGGCCGAGCGACTGGAACAGGAGCTGAAGCTGCTGCTTTTGCCCCGGGATCCGGAGGACGGGCGGAATGTGGTGGTGGAGATCCGCGGCGGTGTCGGCGGAGAAGAGAGCGCGCTGTTTGCGGCGTCGCTTTTCCGCATGTACGGCATGTATGCCGAGCGGAAGGGCTTTTCCGTGGATGTGGTCAGTGAAAACCGCACGGAGCTGGGCGGTGTGAAGGAAATCAGCTTTCTGGTGGAGGGCGACGGGGCCTGGTCCCGGTTCAAATTTGAAAGCGGCGTCCACCGGGTCCAGCGAGTGCCGGAGACAGAGTCCGCCGGACGCATCCACACCAGCGCCGCCACGGTGGCGGTTCTGCCGGAGGCGCAGGAGGTGGAATTCACCATCGACCCAGGAGATCTGCAGATCGACACCTACCGTTCTTCCGGCGCGGGGGGACAGCACATCAACAAAACTGAATCTGCCATCCGCATCACCCACCTACCCACCGGGACGGTGGTGGAGTGCCAGGATGAGAGGAGCCAGTACAAAAACAAGGACAAGGCCATGAAGGTTCTTCGCTCCCGGCTGTACGAGGCAGAGCTTGCGAAGCGGGACGCGGCGCAGGCCGCTCGTCGCCGCAGTCAGGTGGGCAGCGGGGACCGGAGCGAGCGCATCCGCACCTATAACTTCCCACAGGGCCGGGTGACGGACCACCGCATCGGACTGACGCTCTATAAGATCGACGCCGTCATGGACGGCGACCTGGACGAGTTGATTGACGCGCTGATCGCCGCCGACACGGCGGAAAAGCTGCGCAGACAGGAGAAATAAAAGCGGGCGGGACCCGTGTAAAATAGAAGGTATGACCATGGAGACAAAACTGATTGATTTGACCAACATTAAGGGCCAGCAAAGGATCGTGGAAGAAAAACTTGAGATGGCGGCGGATATCATTCGCTCCGGCGGGCTGCTGGCCATTCCCACGGAGACGGTGTATGGCTTGGGAGCCAATGCGCTGGACCCGGAGGCAGTGCGCCGCATCTTTGAGGCGAAGGGCCGGCCGCAGGACAACCCCCTCATTATCCACGTGCCCTCTGCCCAGTGGCTGCCCCGGTTCTGCGAGGATGTGCCGCCTCTGGCGTATACGCTGGCGCGGAATTTCTGGCCGGGACCGCTGACGATGATTTTGAAGCGGAAGCCCGTCATCCCCGACGTGACCACGGCGGGACTCAACTCTGTGGGTGTCCGATGCCCGGCCCACCTGGTGACGCAGGCCATCATCCGCTACGCGGGAGTCCCCATCGCCGCACCCTCCGCCAACACCTCCGGCCGCCCCAGCTGCACCACCGCGGCGGACGTGGCGGAGGACATGTCCGGCAAGATTGAGGGCATCGTGGACGGCGGACCCTGCTCCGTGGGCGTGGAGTCCACCATCGTGGAC